>JANZZV010000006.1 GCA_026419195.1 Fervidobacterium sp. | reverse complement strand
AATTGCAATATTTTGTGTAAACGTGATATAATTATATACGAAATATAGAAATCCTTTATCTTTCAGTTCAAATTTGGGGGGATGGTAGTGTGGATAAAATTTTTCAAAAGCAACCTATGATGAGAAAGATGCTTATAGCTCTTTTACCCGTGTTTGTTTTTTCTGTGATCGCGTATGGTTTTAGACCTATATGGCTTGGTATCTGGGTCTTTGCTACAGGGATATTCATTGAATATCTTTTCGAAAAAAATAAGAAAAAGCCGGTTAGTGAAGCTGCACTTGTCACTTGTATGCTGTATCTTCTTTCCTTACCTCCAAATACACCATTCTGGGTAGCAATTATCGGTATTGCTTTTGGTATAGCATTTGGAAAAGGGGTCTATGGTGGATTTGGTAGAAATGTTTTTAACCCAGCTATAGTTGGCAGGTTATTTGTTTACATAACGTTTCCATCATTTTTGACAATGGGCTGGGTAAAACCTTCTCTTTTCGGTACAGATGCCGTAAATTCTGCAACACCTCTTGCATTGCTAAGAGACCAACAAAATATCAAGTTTTTAGATCTTCTGTTGGGTTGGCGCGCCGGTTCACTTGGTGAAGCTCCAGTTTTAATAATAATCTTCTCGGCAATCTATTTACTTGTCACTAAGACAGCAAGCTGGAGATTGATGGTTTCAACTTATGTCTCAGCAAGTGCTTTAACATTTATGCTGGATATTTTGAAAGTTCCAAAGGCATTGCCAACATTACCTGCAATTCTCTCCGGAAGCTTGATTTTTATAACTGTATTCATGGCTACGGAACCGATAACAGCCCCGAAGAAAATAAGATCACAATGGTTGTATGGGATTATAATCGGTTTAACAGGAATTTTAATAAGGACTTTCTCGCTTTTTCCGGAGGGCTGGAGCTTTGCAATTCTGATTGGTAACACTTTTGCTCCGTTGCTTGATGAAATATTACAGGACAGAAAGAAGGTTTCTCCAAAACAAGCTGAACAAGGTACAAAGAAGGTGAAAGCATGAAATTTAATAGAGAAGGAAAAACTTACACTGTTGTCTTTACGATAAGCGTAACATTCCTTTTCGTGCTCATTTTATCTGGACTAAATACGTTTACAGCGGGAATGGTAAAGAAAAATCAGGAACTTTTCAAAATAAAAGCTATTTTGAACGCTGTAGGTATACAGTACGTTTCTGACGAAGAAGCAATAGAAAAATTCAAATCTTCAGTAATAAAAGAAGACGTTAAAGAATATGAGCTTTACAAATCAGTTGTAGACGGTGAGGAAATATACACTATTATCTTTAGCGGAAGTGGATTGTGGGGGACGATCACGGGTGCTCTTGCTGTAAACAAAGATGTGTCAAAAATAGTAGGAATAGATTTTATATCACAGAACGAAACACCTGGTCTTGGTGGTAGAATAGAGGAAGATTGGTTCAAAAGGCAATTTGAAAATGAATCGATAAAAAACGGTATTATCGTTTCAACAACTAAGGTTCCAGATTCAAAAGAAGATGGTATGGTAGATGCAATAACAGGTGCGACGCTAACATCCAAGTCTATTGAAAATATAATAAGGAATTATATTCCTATACTAAGGAACCTCTTGGGGGTGAATTAATATGTCCGAATATAAAAAGATATTTAAAAACAACTTATGGATTGAGAATCCGGTGTTTGTACAAATACTTGGCATATGTTCTACTTTAGCTGTCACAAATAATTTGAGAAATACCCTTATCATGACCATTGGAGTTACACTTGTAACAGGTTTATCTAACTTTACAATCTCAGCAATGCGAAATATTATACCTCGGAAAGTCAGAATGATAACTCAAGTGCTTGTCATTTCTTTTTATGTAATAATAGTGGATATATTCTTAAGGGCATATCTTCCAGACGTCAGTAAAGCTTTGGGACCATACGTAGGTTTGATCATAACAAATTGTATTATCATGGGACGTGCTGAAGCTTTTGCCCAAGGCAACAAACCATTAATATCTTTCTGGGACGGATTTACAGCAGGACTTGGTTACATGCTTGTTCTCGTGGTTGTGGCATTTTTTAGAGAACTGCTTGGATTTGGAACAATATTTGGTATTCGAATCATTCCATCGGCCGTACCTGCGTGGACGATTATGGTCATGCCACCAAGCGCATTTTTTGTACTCGCTTCGTTTATATGGTTCGTTAAGAGTATGCAGTTAAAGAAAACAGCAGGTGCATCTCCAAATAAGTAGATTGAGGGGGGATATTCATGGTTCCTGATATAAATCCTATCGTATTATTCTTTGCATCAATTTTTACAAGCAATATATTGCTAACAAATTTCTTAGGTATGTGTTCTTTCATTTCGATTTCTAAGGATTTAAAATCTTCCAACGGATTAGGTCTGGCCGTTACATTAGTCATGACCATAACTACAGCTTTGAATTGGATTTTGGAAAAATATCTTATTGCTAGCTTTGAACTTGGTTATCTTAGGTATATTCTATACATAATTGTGATAGCTGCCGTTGTCCAAATTTTAGAAATGATCATCGACAGGATATCTCCTAACCTTTATATGGTCTTAGGTATATTCTTACCACTGATAACTGTTAACTGTGCCATACTTGGTGTTGCATTGTTCATGCAATTGAGGAATTATACATTTATACAATCTGTCTTTTTCGGACTCGGTAGTGGTATTGGCTGGTGGCTTGCAATAGTACTTTTAGCAGCTATAAGAAAAAAGACAGAAAATGCACCTATCCCAGCATCTCTTAAGGGTGTGGGTATAACATTGATCACAATCGGAATTATGGCAATGGCATTTATAGGCTTTGCTGGTATGATAAGAGTTCAATAAATTTTTGGACCTAAGGGTGGTGGTGACGATGAACATATTTGTAGCACCGATTGTTGTTTCTTTGGTAAGTGGAGTCCTTGCGCTTGTTATTGCCATCGTTGATAGCATAGTAAACAATTACGGTGAGGTGGATATCGACATAAACGAAGGTAAGAAAATACTGAAAGTTAAAGGTGGTGCACCGCTGCTCCAAACCTTAGGTTCACAAGGTATATTTGTACCTTCAGCTTGCGGTGGAAGAGGCAGTTGTGGTGCTTGTAAAGTTAAAGTACTCTCCGATGTTGGTCCACACCTACCAACAGAGGTTCCTTATATGTCAAAAGAAGAAATCAAAGAAAATATCAGGTTATCATGCCAAATAAAGCTGAAAAAGAGTATAAAAATCTACCTTCCTGAAGAGTTGTTCAATATTCGAAAATTTAAAGGAATACTTGAGGGTTTAAAGGATGTCACCTACGACATCAAAGAACTTAGGATAAGACTTGTTGAACCAAATGAAATAGACTTCAAAGCGGGTCAATATGTACAACTTGTGATCCCACCTTATGAAAACATAAAAGAATTTACCCAGCGCGCTTATTCGATCTCATCATCACCCAAGAATAGGAATCATATAGAACTACTAATCCGACTTGTGCCTGGTGGAATTGCAACAACCTATGTACACAAACACATGAAAGAAGGAGATATAGTTGAGGTTATAGGACCTTTCGGTGAATTTTATATGAGGAATACTGACGCTGACATGATTATGGTAGCTGGTGGAAGTGGCATGGCTCCTATTAAGTCTATAATTTTTGATATGTGGGAAAGAGGAATAACAAACAGAAATGTATGGTACTTTTTTGGTGCAAGAAGTAAGAAAGATCTTTATTACGTTGATATTTTTAAAGAACTTGAAAAGAAGTGGGAAAAATTTCATTTTATACCTGCTCTATCCGAGCCTCTTGCCGACGATAACTGGACAGGTGAAACTGGTTTGATAACAAGCGTTCTTGAAAGGTATCTTGATAGTGTAATTCCAAAAGACAACAAAAAGGAAGGTTATTTATGCGGTAGTCCTGGTATGATTAATGCGTGTGTACAAGTTTTTTCTAAGTTCTCTATTTTTGATGTTTATTACGATAAATTCGCGTAAAATCGCTTAACTTTTCAGGGGGGAATTTTATGAAAATGACGCCAAAATATGTAAAAGCCCAAGAAAATATGAAACCAGGAAAGATAACTGCCGATGGATTCTTAGGAGATGACGATAGGAATATTGTTGATATAATACAAGCAGACGAAGAAGAATTTCAGTTTCTTGGCTTAGATTTCGTACAAGTTGCCAAATTAATGAGAAAACTAATGAAGGAAGGATTAAAAGGTTTAGGTGAGCCTGTTAAATTTGAAAAATGGGATATTAGAGTAGATGAAGCACGTGGTTTTCTACCTTGTCCGTTTCAAGACGGAATATTCAGAAAGCGTGTGGCAGTTGTTAAAAATTTAAATAACAACGAAGAGATTATATACAGCGAACTTTCAATACATTTGCTTGCCGCTCATCATTTTCTACAAGGTAAAGGTTCAAAATTCAGATTGGAACCAACAAAAATCAAGAAAGTATTTTATGAGTGATTTATTATAAATTAGGGAGGTGGATAAGATGAAACTCACATTCTTAGGACATGCAGCTTTGTTGATAGAAGGTATTGATGGAAAGTACAACGTTATAATCGACCCATTCATTTCTGGTAACCCGTCTTATCCAAAAAGCTTTATTTTACCAAAAATCGATTATATATTTGTCACACATGGACACGGTGATCACTTAGGTGATACTATTGAGTTGTGCAGGAAGTATAATCCAACAGTTATATCGAACTTTGAGATATGCAATTATCTTCAGTTGAAAGGTTGCAAAATTCATCCGATGCACGTTGGCGGAGTTTACTACTTTGAATTTGGTAAGGTTAAACTTACACCAGCGGTTCATGGTTCAGGAATACACGATGGAGACAAAACAATTTACGGTGGTAATCCATGCGGAATATTAATACAGACTGAAGGAAAAAGTATTTACCACGCCGGCGATACTGGACTTACGAAAGAGTTTGAGCTTTTGAAAGATGTAGACATAGCTTTCCTACCAATAGGTGGAAACTTTGTTATGGATGTTGAAGATGCACTTAGAGCTGTTGAGATGATAAGACCCAAGACTGTAGTACCAATTCATTACAACACATGGGAGATAATAAAAGCAAATGAAGATAAATTTAAACAGGAAACTGAAAAGCTTGGTGTAGAATGTATTATCATGAAACCAGGAGAAACAATAGAAATTTGAACTATTCGATAAAAAAGCACTGGATTGTTCCAGTGCTTTTTCTTAAAAAATAACATTATCTTTGACGTGCACGTTCGACAAATGGTTTTTCGTATCTATTCGCATGCTTTCGCTTGTTTAAAGTCCTCATAATTATTTCCGCATCAAGTTCGTTGACATCAATGAACGAATAATTTTCAAAAATTCTTACATTGTTTATATTTGACTTTTCAACACCTGTTTTATTTGAAATGAAATCCACCAGCTTCTTTTTATCTAATCCGCTTGAGCTTCCCATATTGACAAACAATCTTACGGTATTATCAAAATCCGCATGCTTGGTACGTTTTGAAAAATCTCTGATTTTTACGTCGCCATATCGTGAAGTATCTATCTTTTCTTTCAACAGTGCGTGCATCAACATCTCTACTGCTTCTGTTGGTCCCATTTCTTGTATCAGCTGCTGTGCCATTTGCCTGTACAAATCGTTAGAAACCTTAGGAGTATTCTTAATATTCTGCACAAGATTTTCAAGTTGTCTAAGTATAATCTCCTCTACTTGTGGAATTTTTTCTTTAACTATCTTAGCCTTAGCAAACCTTTTAACCTTAGTAAAATGAAAATAATCATCTCTTGTTACAAACGTAATAGCAAATCCCTTTTTTCCAGCTCTACCAGTTCTTCCTATCCTGTGAACGTAATACTCTGGATCTTTTGGTACGGAATAATTTATCACGTGAGTTAAGCCATCTATATCGATTCCTCTTGCAGCTACATCGGTTGTTACCAATATCTTTAGCTGTTTTCTTTTGAATCTATCAAGTACCCTTTCCCTTTGATATTGTGAATAATCACCGTGCAAACCATCCGCGTTGTAGCCTAAATCAGATAATTTTTTTGTAATTTCATCTACTTCCACTTTTGTTTGGCAAAAAACTATGCCATAAAATTCTGGATTCATATCGATTATCCTGCAAAGTAAAGGTAACTTGTCTTGTTCATCAACCTCAAAATACAGTTGCTGCGCGAGCTCAGTAGTAAGCTCATTTTTCACTGTAGATATGTGTACATAATCCTTCATAAAATTCTTCGCTATTTCAACTATTTCTTTTGGCATTGTAGCTGAAAAAAGAAACGTTCTTTTTGTTTTAGGAGTTTGCTTTATAATTTCAAGCACGTCATCAAGAAATCCCATATCTAACATTCTATCTGCCTCGTCAAGTATTAAATACTCAACATCTGAAAGGTTTATAGTCCCTCTGTTGAGATGGTCTATAATTCTTCCTGGTGTCCCAACAACGATATCCACACCTTTTTCCAGGTCTTTCAGCTGCCTTTCAATTGATTGCCCACCATATATGGTTGTAATTCTTATGTGTCTTCTCCCTTTAAGGCTTTTCAATTCCTCAAATATCTGTAATGCTAATTCACGTGTAGGGGTGACCACAATTGCTTTGATGCCTTTACCAACTTTGAAGTCAATCCTTTCAAGGACTGGTATACCAAAGGCAGCCGTTTTCCCCGTGCCAGTCTGAGCTTGTGCTATAATGTCCTTATCCGACGTTAAAGCAACCGGTATAACAAGCTTTTGAATATCCGTTGGCTGGACATATCCTTTCTTTTCCACCGCATCCAATACATCTTGACTCAGTCCGAGATCCTTAAACGTTTCATAAACCTTCTCCATAAAATCTTTACCACCTTTCTCCTTGTAGTCCATCCCCCAACCTTGCTTCTCAATTTCTGACAGTGGGTGTTCAAGCAAGGAGAAAGGGATTGACATATGAGTGATTCATCGAAATATGTTTATTTATTCGTGCTTGACAAAGTTTATCATATATTCTGATATATACAATTAAGAAAAAATTAAATTATAAAAAACATCATAATACTTTCGCAAGTAAAACATCTCTCATTTCCTTAAGAGCAAATTCATGCATGGATTTATCAAAACTATTTACACAATTGGAATGAACAATTACTTCTATACCTCTATTTCTCAATTCCTCAACAGTGAAAAGTACGCATATATGCGTAACAAGTCCTCCAACGTGTACTTTATCTATCTTGAGTTCTCCAAGTAGGTTCTCAAGGTCTGTACCATAAAAAGCGGAGTATCGACTTTTCTTAATTTCAAACGCATTTTTATATCCCACTATTTCCTCTTTTAGTTCATCTACAATTTCACTACCAAACGTATTACGCAAACAATGCACACCCCATATCTCAAACTCGTAATCATTATCTTCATGCCAATCTCTTGTGTAAATTATTGGCAGAGTTTTATTTTTAAATTCCTTGACAAGCTCTATAATCGGTGGTATAACATGCTCTGCACCCGGGAAATAAAGTGCCCCATTAGGCTTTGCAAAATCATTTTGCAAATCTACGATCAACAAAGCTTCCATAATTCTCCCTCCTTTAATCAACCTTTGCTTTTTTACTTTAACCTATACTTTTCTATAGCTCTCAATATTTTTTGCATTGTATCCTCGTCTGGTGCTTCTATTGTGTGAAGATGTATTCCACCGGAGATTTCTAACAGGGGTTTCGTGTTAGAAGACTTAAGAATTGTCATAAATTTCTCGACATCATCTAACGTTGAAACATCTATTCTCCCAATTATTTCACCGTAAACAGGGTGTTCGACGATAACATCTATAACTTTTCCACCATTTTCAACAATAGTCTTCAGTTCATCGTATATCTCTTCTGCTGAGTGTTTTACAGCAACAATTCTCCTAACCCTGCCGCCAGAATCAATAACGTAACCATCTCTTGTAGATACTATCTTAAATCCTTCTTCCCTTAGTTGCGATATATCTGAAACAATTATTTGGCGACTTACGCCAAGTCTTTCGGCAAGTTCTTTCCCTTTAACCGGTACTTTTGATCTTTTCAATATTTCCAATATTTCTTGCTTCCTATCCATAACAACCATCCTCCTGAGTATATACTACGACTATATTATACACTTAAGGTAAACAAAAGTTAATATACGAATCTGAAATTTGTAGTAATTAAAAAAGCGGGGAGTTTCCCCGCTTTTTTCTATTTAACTATTGATCTACTTTACTTTCTCTCCACTCTTGGTTTATCATCGTAGCTTTTTATATTTCCTCCGAGTACTTTCTGAATGTATTCTACAACAACATCTGCCATCACAAAGAACGTGTTGTATCCTTTTTGACCTTTAAGCATTGCGTATCCATCTCCACCAGCAGCCATATAATCGTTTGTCACGACTTTGTATATTTTTTCAGCCTCCACCGGTTTTCCACCAACAAGTAACTGTGTTAACTTCCCTCCTTCAGATCTCCAGGTTGCACCAGCAACTTGCAAGAACGCACCTTGACCATTTGGTACAGAAGCAGCGTATTCAAATACTTTTATTAAATCTGAACCCTTCATTTCAAGCACGTAAAGTGTATTACCAAATGGAAGGACTGTAAGTATGTCTCTAATCGTAATATTACCTGGCTTAATAGATGCTCTAATTCCGCCACCATTTGTTAAAGCAACTTCCGCTCCAACTTTCCAAAGCATCGAATCTGCTATCAAATTAGCAAGATTAGTCGTTTTTGACCTAACATTTGCCCTTTCTCCGTCAAGTAATATCTCAGTTGTACCTATAACAGTATCAAGCTTTGCTCCACCAAGTTTTTTGAAATAATCAAGCGGTGTTTTCACATAAAGTGCTTCTTGGGTAACTACTTGCAAGATATTCTTACCTGCTGCATCTTTGCCTACTACTTTGGATTGTACAACAGGAATAGCCTCCCATTCTATTTTTGTAATTTTCCCACCTTCGAAGTATATATCAGCTCGACCAACCACTTTTGCCCATTCGAAAGCTTGTACAATTGGTACACCATTTACTATTAAAGGTTTTGTCATATTAGTATGGCTATGTCCATCGATGATCAAATCTATACCTTCGACCTCTTTTGCAAGCTGGTCAGCTGTTGTATAAAGACTTGAATACCCTTGACCAACACCCAAATGTGTTAATGCAATAACAACATTTGCTTGTTTTCTTAACTCTGGTATAAGTTTCTTAGCTACTTCTATAACATTTTTAAATTCAAGGTCTTCCGAATTCGGTCCTTCAAGTATCTTAGTATGTTCCGTTGTAAAGCCTACGACGGCAACCTTGATCCCTCCAACATCTTTGATCACATAAGGTGTGAAGAAAGGTTTACCATCTTTGTATATGTTCGCACTCAAAAGTGGGAACTTCGCCCAAGAGAGTTGTTTTATAAGTACTTCTCTTGGTTTATCAAATTCGTGGTTACCAACAGCCATAGCGTCAAGCTTCATTCTGTTAAGCACAAAGATATCCGGAAGTGCATTTAAAAGATCAGACTCAGGTACCCCTGTGTTAAGATCCCCTGCGTGTAAAAAGAGCACGTTGGGATTAATCTTTCTCTCAGCATCAATAATTGTGGCAAGAGTTGCAAACCCACCTATGATATTTCCTGCAGAGTCAGTGAAGGGCCAGGCACGACCATGTGTGTCGTTGATGTGAAAAACCGTTATCTTTACCGCAAATGCAAACAGTGTAAAAAGCAAGACCACAAAAACTAAATACTTTTTCATAGCAACTTCCCTCCCGGTTTGTAGTTTAGCATCTATATTATACACTACAAATTGTCAATTAAGAATAAGTTTTTTAAATCAATACAAAGAATGGGCAGTTAATTGTCTAAAGTTTTTTACAAAAAGCATGAAAGACAATATTTCCGATGTAACAAGAAGATCTAAAGAAAAAACCTTATTAACAACAATTATATTTGGAAAAAATATAACTAAAGTAAAAGTAAATATACCCTATCTTGTCTGTTAAATTTACATCTTTCATCATTTGACAATAACTGTACTTTTCTGAAAATTTGTGTAAATAAATCATGAAAAATTTTAAAAATTCTTAACTACACTGAAACATAATTGATGTATAATATTATTTAGAAAATAGTACTAGGAACTTGCTAAATAAAAACTAGCAAGCAAAAAAGGAGGTGAAGAAGTATGTTTAAAGTTTTTGAAAATCATAAGAGCACGGTTTTAAGTGTAGAGAAAGATCTAACATTACTTAATGCCACAAGTTTTCTGGATATGGTTAAGAAGAACGTACTTCATAACGGAAAAACAAAAATAATCGTTGACCTAAGTAAAGTCAGTTGTGATACTTCAGGGTTGGCGGCATTGATGAAGCTTAATAGGGATTTGCAAAAACTGAATGGCAAGGTTTGCATAGTTCATGGAAAAGGAATTGTTAAAACACTGATTGAATTTTCAAAATGCCATGAGTACCTAAGTCTTTGCGAAAACTTAGAAGAAGCTATGGAAAAGATTTGATAACCCCCAACCAACTCTTCTGTCGACCTTTTTGGAGAATTTAGATTAACCGCTTTGGACTCCAAAATCTTTTCCAATATTACATAATTATCTAGTCATTTTGACAAAACACTAGAGAAATATAAACAACAGAGCCTCATAAAAAGTAGGCAAATATAGTAAATTTCGAAAATTAAAAACTCCGGTGTTAAGTGTTTAATTTATCAAAATGTATATCATAAGATGTCCCCATCTTTTATGGAGAAGTTTTTTATATTAATGAATTCAAAGATAAAAAAATAGATTAAATTGATTCACCAAAGACTGGCAAATTTTTTCAACAAGAATTTTGCCAAAATAGTTTTTTATGTTATAATATACAAATAGACAATGTTTAATCTTTGTTTAATCTTTCGAAGTAATTGCTTCAGGTAGTTTTGAAATATGCTCCTTGACGTAAAACTTCCCCTTTTTCATTCTTTTTTGAAAAACGTTCCTTTATCATTTTTTAGCATCAAAATTTGGGGGTGAAAACATGAGTATCAAACTTATGAACTTCGTTATACTTCCACTCTTGGTATTTGTTGCTGTGTTTTTAATGTTCTTAGTTGGCTTTTTTGGATTGAGAAGCTTAGGCAACATATGGAGTACTGAACTTCAAAAAACATTGCTTAACACCTTTGAACATCAGCTTGAGGCACTCACACCAACTTTGAAGTTTGCGGCAAGTATAATTTCTTCGAATTCTGAGATTATTCAAACTTTTGCAAACAACGATCGCGATAGACTTCTTGAGCTTTTACAGCCAATTCATAAGAAGTTTTCAGAAGAGTTCGGAATCACCTTGATTCATTTTCATACCGAAGATCTTAAATCCTTCCTTAGAACAACCGATCCGCAGAAGTACGGTGATTCACTCGATTACAGAAAAGACATTCAAAAGGTTCGTAGTACAAGTAAACCACTTCTAAGCTACCAACCTGGGAAAAGTGGACCTGCAGTAAGGTACATAGTACCTATAAATTACGAAGGCAGACTCATAGGTACTTTCGAAGTTGGCTATGTTATCAACAAAAACTTTCTGAAAGTATTCTCTGGAGAGGTGATCTTGAAACAGTTTCTTGATGAGCGCGGTGGAAAATCAGATGTTCTCGTGCGGGCAGAAGAGGTTGAAGATTTTTCCAACAAATATAACCTTGACAGCATATCCAAAGGTAATACGCAAATTTTCACCGATTCGAAGTACTTTTATATAGCTTATCCATTGCGTACAGCAGATGGTACTATTTTTGCATCGTTTTTACAAAGAATCGATGGTTCAGCTATACTCAATTCTGTAAGACAAACTACGCTCCTTCAAGTTATTTTCGGACTTGGATTGTTGATAGCAAGCGTTGCAGCGATGATGTTTTTTGGTTATATAACAACACGCAAATTAGACGTTATCTCCTCAAAAATGTTACAGCTGTCAAAACAAAAAGACCTGACTGTGAATCTTTCTATCAACGCAAAGGATGAAATTTCGGTTGTTCAAAATAGCTTAGGACAACTTATTGGTAGTATTAGAAATTCACTAAAAGATTTTATGTTAGCCGATCAAGAAGCAAATGTGTTAATAGGTGGACTGATCTCGAAATTTGATCAACTTACAACGATAATCGAAAATTTCAGAAAGTCATTTGATTTAAGTATAAATATGGTTGAGACAACGTCCTCATCATCTGAAGAGATTACTGCTACAATAGAAGAAATAGCTTCAGCTACAACAACTGTAACTAACGCTGCACAAAATGTTTCATCTGCAGTTGATAATGTCACAGAAGATGTGACATCAAGCACGCAAGCCATCGAAAAGATGAAAGAAAGCATACGTTCTACTCTTGAAGAGTCAAAACTTGTTGTTTTAGAAACCTCTGAATTACGTGAAAGGTCGGTAAAAATTGGTGATATATTAAAAACAATAACCGACATAGCCGACCAGACAAACCTTTTGGCACTCAACGCGGCTATTGAAGCTGCTCGTGCTGGAGAAGCTGGACGCGGTTTTGCCGTTGTTGCAGACGAAATAAGAAAATTAGCAGAAAGTACAAGGATATCGGCATCAGAGATTGCAAAAATACTTACGGAATTGAGAGAAAGAGTTGGAAATATAAGTAGTAAAGTTGAAACATTCGATGAGAAGATACGCACAATAGAGCAAGCTGCCATCGGTGTGGGCAACAAATTGGAAGAAATACTAAAAGAAATGTCCAAACTCGATAAGGATGCATCGAGTTTGGCTGCAGTCACACAAGAGCAAAGTGCATCTATACAAGAGATATCAGCGGCAATGACGAATATGTCTAAATGTGCTGCAGATCTCGGACAAATGGTCGAAAAGAATAAGGCTGAGTCGGATAAAATTGTCGAGGAATTTGAAAATATGTTAGGTATACTTAATGAAATCTCAAAGTTATTCAAGAATATTGCCAAGTCCATCTCAACTGACTTACATGTTTACAACTTCGAAGATATTATTAATATTATTCAAGCAGCTATAAACGCTCACGTAAGCTGGGTAAAAGCTGTTGAAGAGGCTGTTGAAAATCGAGCAAGTTCGTTGAATGTTATCTTGGACGGAACATTTTGTCGATTTGGTTCAATTTATCACTTTGTGCGACCACCAGAATTTATAGCTGAAAAATGGAAGAGTATAGATGAGCCACATATGAAAGTTCATGAGGTTGGAAAACAAATTAATGAAGCTTTGAAAGCTGGAGATTTCGTAAAGGCTAAGCAATTGCTAAAAGAAGTTTATCAAATAAAAGACCAACTTATTAGAACAATGGAGGAAATTAAAACTGAGCTAATACGTGCAAAAGAAGGAAAGATTTGAGATATATTCTGATTATACAGGAAAATATGTATGAGAAAATTTTCAAAAAACTACAAGAGATTTCTTCTACGCACTTGCTTGAGTTACAGCCAAACTTTGGTTAAATTTAATGTAAAAGTAGATCAATAAGCTAAGAATTACAAGAGTAAATTCTTCACACTACAAAGCATAATACCATTAAAAGAAAAAAACAGGTGCTATGTGAAGATTACATAAGCAATTGAGTTCCAAAAACAAAAACATCGCAATTGAATATATTGAATATGAAGTTAATTCAAATAAAAGCGGAAATTGACTTACTTTGCTGAGGAATGTTTTAATAAAAAGTCTGGTGTAATATCGACTTAGCTAAAATACTCCATCCTCAAGATGGAGTATTTTTATGCACAAATTATGAATTTTAAGATATTTTTATAAAAATAGCTTGATCTGTGTGATATAATATTAATATACTGGTAAATATGAGCTTAAACCATTTTATTGAGGTGATATTAATGAGCAAGAGAAGTATAAATAGGTGTGTGAATCTGAGTTTAATAGCTGTAGGTTTGCTTATTTCATATGCTCTCATCATAATTAGTTTCATCGCTTTTGAAAGCATAGTCCTTGAAAAACTTCACAAAACCCTGCGTGTTGAGTTTAAAAAAATCAACAACGTCGTTGCTGGTCGTGATAACTTTGATTCTTTAATACAAATTATGCAAAAATATAACTACGACTCTTCTACGTACTCTTCTACTTTGCAAAACTTCCTTGCTGGCTCTGCTCAAAAGGAATCACTTTTAGCTGAAATTAGAAATTTCGCAGCTTATCTCAACGATTTTCAAAACAAACAAATCGAAAAACACAACAAAAAAATTAGCTTGTTGTATTTTTTGCTTGTCTTGATTTCATCTGTTATTATCTTTTTCCTTTTCAGGTCTATGAATCGCGTTAAGCGTTACATAAGAAAGATTTTGAAAAGATTAGATTCAATATCTGATAATGCGTATATATCTCTTATCCCTGTGGAACAACCTGAATTCCGAGAAGATATCAAACTCAACAATTCTATTTACAATATCAATCTTGTTCAGTCTATATACGATATTTTTAAACATTCACAACTTACAACCTCGATTGAAGATTTTATTTACACAGTGGGACCATATTTGTGTAATTTGTTTAATGCTCAAAGATTTTCAGTTGCACTGATCGATTGGGAATCTGAGAGTGTAACTGCTGAGGTTGCTTACATTTCCAAACCGGATGTCGTTCCTTGCTTAACCCCTGGGTTTACGCAAAAATTAAATGAAACTTCACTCAGTCAAATGTTGAGTGAAAATCGACAAACTCGGATTATCAATAATCTTGAGGAATATTATGAAAAGACAAAGTCTGTTAGTACCCATCTTATTGTGGAAGAGGGATTCAAGTCAAGTTTAACGGCAATTGCGAGTATAAATACTCGTCCATTTGGTTTTTTCTTCCTGAGTTCGGATAAAGAGTACAATTTCAGAGAAAGGGATGCGAGGTTATTTGAATCGATATCGAATATACTTTCACACAGGTTACATTATTCGTTGACAACCCAAAAGCTTTTGTCGTACTTTGGGAATAGTCTAGTGAACATAGTGGAATTCAGGGATAATGAGACAGGGAATCATATAAAGAGGGTAGCATGGTATGGGAGGATAATAGCAGAAGAGTTGAAGTTACCACCGAAGATTGTAAGGGAGATATACGAATATTCACCGTTACATGACATAGGTAAGGTAAGTATACCAGATGCGATATTGTTAAAACCTGGGAAATTGGATGAAAAAGAGTGGGAGATAATGAAAAGGCACGTAGAAAACGGTGTAAAGATAATAGAAAATTTTGAAAGAGAAGCGAAATGGATATTAGAAGAAAGTAGCTTAAGGACGATGAAGAACATAATCTACGAACACCACGAATGGTGGGATGGGAGTGGATATCCGGAAGGGAAGAAAGAAGAGGAGATAAGTGTAGAAGGTAGGATAATAGCGCTAGCGGATGTATTTGATGCGCTAACTACAAAAAGGCCGTACAAAGAGGCGTATAGTTTTGAAGAGGCGGTGGAGCAGATAATAAAGGAAAGAGGAACACATTTTGATCCAAAGGTAGTTGAAGCATTTTTGAAAAGGATAGATGATATCCGTATGGTTTATGAAAAACTGAAAGATTAAAGATTGGGGGGAGGTTATTTGAAAGGACCACTTTCAAATAATGATAATATTGATTATCTTGTCAAAAAAAGCGTGAGAAATACAACGACAGTTATTGCCATGATTTTTTCAGTGATAATTTCCCTTACTGTTTTGACTCAACTATGGGAAACTTTTAAGAAGAACGAAGAGTTAAAGATCACTCAGGTAGAAACTATATGGGCTGAGAAAATTTTGTGCATATCTCACATGTGTAATATCTTAGCACAACAACCTGAACTATTTTCAAGTGAAGAGAGCATACAGAATGTTTTGAAGCACGTATATCTTGAATACTTTAAGCTTATTGCCTATCCAGCTTTCGGTACGGTTTACGGGAAAATGATCACCTATCCAAAATACGATTATCCACCAGAATACGATCCCAGAAGTCGTCCTTGGTACAGGCTTGCTATCAGCAATCCAAAAAACGTGGTGATAACACCGCCTTTCATTCACGGCATACTCAAAGAACCTACGATTGCGGTGGTAAAAGCGGTGTATAATAGTGAGGGTAAGTTCCTTGGAGTATTGGGATTTGACATAGTAGCAAGTAGGATTTCTGAAAATATTTTACCTGATAAGGCCTACATTGTTGATTCTGAAGGGACACTTGTGGCAAAGAAGGGTGAAATTTCAGCAATTTTCTCTCCTAAACGTGTGAAAAAAGGGGAAGGAATATACTTCAAAACCACAGGTTTAACCCACTATGTTGCGAAGGAATCTGTAGCAGGAACATATATAGTTGTAGAACATTCTTTAATGAATCACATTATTCCAACGTTTTTGCCAGTGATAGTTTTATTAACTTCAATATTAACACTTGGTTATCTCGTTTCAAAAAAATTAGTAACCTTCCTTTCGCTCAATATTTCAAAACCGATAGAAGAAATTGTAAATTCCGTTCGAAATTACCTCCTCGGAAAGAAGTTTAGTATTAACTTAAAGTCCGAGATAAGGGAAATCGACTTACTGCAAAAAGAATTCTCGGCCATGGTTGAAACAATTGATACACAGATGGAGGAAGTTAAGGAAAGTTACAAAAAGCTTGAAACAGTAAATTTACAATTGGAGGAATTAATAGATATTCTCAAAGAGAAAGATAGACAAATCACAGAGACTTATCACTTCTTAACAGAAAGACTTGCGATGGTTGTTGAAGCTTTTGATGAGCCTACTGGGAAACATGTGAAAAGAGTCAGGCTCTTGTCAAAATTTTTTGCAGAAAAAATAGGCTTACCTGAAGAAAAGATTTTTGAGATAGAACTGTTCGCCCCTTTACATGATATTGGAAAAATCTTTCTTCCTAAAGACCTACTTACAAAACCTGGTAGGTTAACACCTGATGAATTTGAGCTCGTTAAACAACACACTAAATGGGGAGCAGAACTTTTAAGTGGTGATGAAAAACTAAAGATTGCGTATAATATAGCTTTGTATCACCATGAAAAATATGACGGTACTGGTTATCCATTTGGATTGAAAGCCGACGAGATTCCAATTGAAGCTCAGATTGTATCAATTGTTGATGTTTACGATGCCTTGCGTTCGGATCGACCTTACAAAAAAGCACTTACACACGAAGAGGCTGTCAAAATAATCTTGGAAGGAGATGAAAAGACGAAACCTGATCATTTTTCACCTAAATTGTTGGAAATATTACGCCAACATTTAAAAGAAATAGATTTACTGTGGAATACTTTTAAAGATTGAACTGAAATTTGTGAGAAATTAACAGCTGATTTTCAAATTTCATTTTTGTTGTTTTTGTGCTTTTTCATTTCGTAAAGTAGCATATCTGCACTTTTAAAAGCCTCTTGATATTCGTTAGAATTATGAAATTCACCTATTCCATAACTTATATCTAAGGAAAATTTGAATGGTTTTTCCGTTATTACGTAATTTTTTATCCTCTCTGCCACTATGGTTGAGTCATATGCTTTTGAATTAGGTAGTATTATTATAAATTCATCACCACCATAACGAGCCGCTATATCTGCAGCTCTTATGTTTTTTAGTATTGAATGTCCAAGAAACCTCAGCACTTCATCCCCAACTGTATGTCCATAAGTGTCGTTTATGGTTTTAAAGTTGTTAATATCAATTAATATCAAACCCGAAGGTTGATGATTTCTGTCCAAAATACTTAAGTGCTTTTTTATTAATTCTTCGTAAAAATTTCTACTGTACAATCCCGTTAATCTGTCAAAATAGGCTATTTTTTCAAGTTCCTTTTCTTTTGAGTTAAGGTCTGCTAAGATGGTCCGCACTGGATTCTGTAGCGAGCGAACAACAATACCACGAAGTAATACATAGTAAGAGAAAAATTTAAATACATGACCAACGAAATTAAAAAATCCATACACATCAGTGTAAAGCGTGAAAGATAGTTCACTTGCTATAAGAAAATAAAGACTCATCTTTATTTCTTTGCAAAAGCATGAATCGTCTTCCGGCTCTTGCTTTTCATGAGCTTTAATCCTGAAGATAGTCAAAGCACTGAGAATGACAACTACATATTCCATCAATATTTTGAATTTTGTCAAACCTTTACCTTCTACATAACAATCAGGAAAATACCCGTAAGTTATCGAAATAATACCGGCGAAAGTGATTAAACTGAACGATGTAAACAACACTTTATTTTTCAATCTTTCAGGTTCTATGTAAAATATAATAAATGTCCCAAATGCCTGAATTAGTCTACCAAGTATCCACAATTGAGTAGGTTGATTTGCTGTCCATCCAATGAATATATTCATTCCTTTATATGCCAGCGTGTGAACATAGTCTACTATTGATGTGAAAAGGTAAATTATACCAACAAGGGTAAAGATTTTGTTTTTGCTTATATTCATGGTTACTAAGGAGATTAACGAAATGCTAAGTCCAACAAATATCGAGAAAAATTCTATTGTCGTATGATAAAACAGATAGTTGTAAAGGGAAACATCATACAAAACAAGAAATATAGCCAAGAAAGATAAATAGATAATACTTTGATAAGAAATTAAAATATCCGTGGCTTTAGTTAATTTCGTGCTTTTCACAGACTCACCTTCCTTGTGAAACATTTTACAAAAAGTTTCTGAATCCATAACTTTTTTCTATTATAGCATATGAATTTAAAATTATAAGATGAAGTTTTGTATTTACTTATAATCTCATATGGTTTTATGAGTTAAATTAAAAAAATCCGCCATTTGTAAGGCGGATTTGTAACGCAGAATAGTCTGTTTGTGCAAACTTCAAAATAAAGTGCTAGTTGTCAATGCGACATATGACAAACTAACAAAAGCTTTAATATTTAAGTTGGTAAAGAATGCTTTGTTATCATTCGAACTTATATTTTCTCATTAAATTTTCTAAGGTTTTCTTTGTGTTTTCCATCATTTGGGCATAGCTTACAAATTCCTTTTCAGTACTCACCAAATCGTGTGATATTTTTTCCATCTCATTGGATATACGAACAATACTTTCTACAGTCTGTTTAAAAACCGCTACCTCAGAATTGATTTCCTGAGAGGAAGCTGACTGTTCTTGTGACAAAGCTGCTATGGTCTGCAAGTTTGTGGATATGTCCTTTATACTACTGACTATGTTTTTGAAAAATCCATAAACTTCCTGCGCCATATTTTTAACTTCTTGCATTGACTGGGTTGATATGCCTATTTCTGAACTCATCGAATATATATCCTCAACAAGCTTTTTAAGTGTTGAAATTATATTTCCGGTGGTCTTTTTACTTTCTTCTGCAAGCTTTCGTATTTCATCAGCAACAACGGCAAATCCTCTACCTGCTTCGCCTGCTCTTGCAGCTTCTATCGCAGCGTTCAATGCCAGTAAATTGGTTTGTTCTGCTATGTTTGAAATACCCGATACTACACTTTCTATTCTCGAGAGTTCTAAGTTCAGCTGTTCAACTTTTGCTCTTGTATTATCCATAAAAACAGAGGTATCGTTTATTTTTTCAGTCAGAATTTGAATCTTTTCCATACCTTTTACTGTTCCTTGGTTTATAACGTCTGCATTCTCTGCTATTTCAGACACATTCCTTGCCAAAGAAGCGGCACTTTCGGCAAGTTGTGAAGTCGCACTTTCTATTTCCTTATATGAATTTTCAGAGTTTTCAGCATTATTTTCAAGTGTATCCACCGCATGATCGATAGTATTAACTTTTGTGCTTAGGTCTTTTTTAAAATACAGTATTCCATCAGAAATAGAACTGAGAATTTTTATTTCTTCTGCAATATTTGACATGTCTGACTTTAGACTTTTACTTAAATTATCAAATATATCCAATATTTTGTCTATTTCTTTGTAGTTACTTTTTTGGATTTTTGTCGTGAAGTCACCAGAAGACAGCGAGGTTGCAAGTAGATTTAACACATTAAGCTTCTTAAATATGTAAATTATCGTGAGAATCATAAACAAAAGTAGCGTAGCCACAATCGCAACAAGAGTGACGTAAACAGAAGCCTTTACACGGTTGACTTTTGAAACATCTATGTCAGCCATCAAGTAACCTAATTCTTTACCATCTATATTTATCGGAACGATAATTGTCATTAGGGTACCCCAGGTTGGGTCTGAATATGTTTCAGTGAATGTGTAACCGTTTTCTTTGAATAGTTCTTTACGAACTTTTCTTACTTTATTTCTGTAACCAGGTTGGGAAAATTCTTCGTCCTCCATAGCTGTACCGTCTATCCAAAGTACGTAATTCCCAGTTCCAATCTCAAAGATTTTGGAAATATAGAGATATTTGAAGTCGAATATTTTCATCTTTGTATTCAAAAATTCATTAAGAACCCTAAAATCTGGGTTTTCTTTGTAATTCGATGGTAAAGAAGAATCATTAATAAGCCTGGAAAGTTTTTCTTTGTCTAAGTTATTAACTATGTCTTTTAAGATAGGAACACTTTGATGAACTACAATCTCGAACGCCCCATTCAGTTCGCGGTTAAAAGAAAAAATTCCTATCACAGAAAGAGAAAGGACTACCGTAAGGGTATAGATAATTGCTTGCAGTTTCAAACTTTTCATGTTATCCCTCCTTCCTTAATTAGAAGATAAATTAACGATAATATTTAGTGTCCAAATCGTTAATTTTTAATATTATAACATAATCATGTTAAACAGAAAAGATACCTGGAAAATTTTACCGTGAGGTACAAGAACATACCTTACTCAGATTAAATCTGTGGTCTAACTCTCGTTAGTAACTTACACGTAAATCCAAAATCTCATTCTTTCGTACTTAGATATTCTTTTGAAGATTCAAGAAAAACTTTTCAAATTGCGCATTGCGTATCTTTTAGACCAAGAATAAAATTTATATAATTTCTAATGTAACATGTTACATTAGTACAATAATTTAAAATTGTCAGATGGAGTGAGTAATATGAGAATAAATAGGAAGATCCTCGAGGTTATTTTAACTATATTTACTGGCATTTTCATTGTTACAATATTTCTTTTATCAACGAATCAAATGAATAATTCAGGAGGTGCTAACGTGAAAGAGTTGAGTATCTGGCTTACGACAGTTGATCAAAAATACATGTTATCCAAAGTGGAACCTTCAGAACAAGTTATTTCAAGCTTTCAAGAGACATACAGAATCCTTGTGAATGTAAATAAGAAATACCAAAAGATGGATGGATTTGGTGCTTCGTTAACAGATGCTTCTGCATATTTAATTTATTACAAACTTTCTGAGAGTAAACGTATTGAGGTTATGAAAAAGTTGTTTGATAGAAAAGAAGGTATTGGAATATCTTTTTTACGTCAACCAATGGGAGCAACCGATTACACAACGAAAATATACAGTTACAATGACTTACCAACTGGTATTAAAGAAGACAGGGATTTAAAATATTTTTCTATAGATCACGATAGACTTTACATCATACCTCTTTTGAAACTTGCTAAACAAATCAACCCTGATTTAAAAATAATGGCCTCTCCATGGAGTGCACCTGGTTGGATGAAAACAACGGGGAGTATGATAGGTGGATCTTTGCTTAGAGAATATTACGATGTTTACGCGCAATATTTTGTGAAGTTTGTTAAGGAATACGAAAAGGAAGGATTGGAAATATACGCAGTGACTCCGCAAAACGAACCACTGTATGTACCAAAAGAATACCCAGGTATGAAGATGACATGGGAAGAGCAGGCTGATTTTATAGGTGAACATTTGGGACCTGCATTCGAAAAGGCAGGTATAAAGACAAAAATACTTACTTACGATCATAACTGGGACAATACAATTTTTGCTTCATATGTTTTATCACATCAAAAAGCTGGAAGATATGTTGCTGGTTCCGCTTGGCATTTCTACGGTGGAAAACACGAAGCTATGAGTCAGATAAAAGCTTTGTTTCCTGAGAAAGAGATTTGGTTTACTGAAGGTTCTGGTGGTGACTGGGTACCAGCGTTTTTCGAAGCTTTTATGGATCAGATGATGCATGTTATCAGAATACCCATGAATTGGTCTAAGACGGTTGTCTGGTGGAACATAGCACTTGATGAAAAACGTGGACCAACTGTACTTTCAAATAGTACGTGCAGAGGTCTTATAGAAATTAACAGCAAAACTGGTGAAGTTAAGTATAACCTTGATTACTATACTTTGGGACACATAAGCAAGTTTGTTGTTCCAGGCGCTCGTCGTGTGGATTGTTACACCTACTCTAATGTAGAGGCGGTTGCGTTTGAAAACCCAGATGGAACAAGAGTTTTGATTGTTTCAAACAGGACCAAGACAAACAAAAAAATTCTCGTAGAGGAAGGAGGTAGAAAGTTCGAATATATTCTTCCTGGGTACGCTGCAGCAACGTTTGTGTGGAAGTAATCTGTAATATTTTTTCGTGTATCTTCTAAGGAGGTGGAGAGTATGAGAAGATGGCTTTTGGTAACAATGTTATTCGCTATGTTTGTAACAAGTTTGCTTGCAAAGGTTACCCTAATTGTTTCGGTTTGGAGTTGGGATGTAGAGAAGTACAAGAAGCTGGCCGCAGAGTTCACTAAAATTTATCCTGATATCGAAGTGTCATTTGTAGTAAATGAACCTGATGTAAATGGATTTTTGACTGCAAGAGTTGCAGCGAAACAACCTTTGCCAGATGTCGTTGCGCAGTCTTGGGAAGGATTGTCTTATCCTGTTTCACAAGGTTGGGTCTATCCCCTTGATGAATTCTTGAAAAATGACAAAGAGTGGACATCCGTACCAAAGAATTTGAGAGAATCATTTATATACAATAACAAGACTTACGCAGTACCAGAAAGGTTGCATTTCCAAGGTATATATTTAAATCTCGATTTGTTGAAAAAGCTTAATTTACCAAAACCTGTTTATCAATGGAACGTAGAATTGTTTAAGCAATACCTCAGAAGAGCTACAACAAAAGAGTATTCCGGTATAAATCATTTGTGGGATTTTGATAATGTAATGGCTGCCGTCTTGAATAAAAATACAACGTTTTGGAGCTTCAATCCGTCGAAATTAGAATTTGACCTTGTAAATGGTGGATGGATACCAGCCATTACATTACAAAAGGAACTGAAATCTATACCAGGACTTGTCTCTGATGATTTGAAAAATGAAGAATTAAGAAATAAAGGTCAACTTGATGATTATCAGAAAAAATTCGGTAAGGACGCTGATGCATTTAGAGAATCAAAAGTACTCGCCGGACTCCATGGAACATGGGATTGGAGCTGGATTAGGACTGTACCATGGCAATTTGATTTTTATCCTTTACCAACAGATCCAAAAATCGGTGTGAGATTTCCAATTCATGTCAATTACACGTTTATGACTTCAACGACGAAGTATCCAAAAGAAGCTTATCTATTCTTGAAATTCCTAACTTTTGATCCAAGAGGCGTAGTTGCAAGATTAAAAATTGATGCGTCAGTTGGCGAAGAGTTTGGAAGACAAATTGAACTACTGATACCAGCAACTAAACATCCAGATGTAGTTAAATATTTTGAGACACTAAAACTTCCAGATGGGTTCAAATGGTGCCTTGCCAACCTTGATAAGGGTGTAAGAGTTGATATGTGGAAAACAATACCTGGATGGGATCAAGCTACTTGGGATGTTATTTTCCCTGTAAGTGAAAAGATAAGGCGAGGAGAAGTCCAACCTCAAACCGTAGCAGCAGACACTCAAGAAAAAGCAAATAAAATAATAAAAGCCGCTTGGGACGATTTTATGAAAAAGTTGGCCGATGTGGAAAAGAACTTCCCAAGCTTAAGAAAACAAATAGAGGGAAAATAGTCTAAAAATATTTTTCGGAATGGTGGCTTTTTTAAGCCACCATTTCTTTTTGTGAAACAAGTACGAAATATAAAAATGTGCTAAGCGAATAAATTTTGAGTCTGAATGAGCAAGAAGAAGAATATTCCACGTAACGTTTATTTCCACAACATTACTGCTATATTGTTACAACTAACTTATTGTTGTAAAACCGTTTTTTAATCTTAGGAAGTGAACAACTCAGTTAGAAAAGAGTAAATTTCTGTGTTTCATTTCTTATGAAACAAGTTACATCATACAATACTGGTTGTAGAAGGTTGAATATACTCTCCGGAAGATGATTGTGTAATATCTAAAACGTTTTGTATTGTAACTATGATGGGATATTTCAAAAGATGTGAAGTGTAAAATTTAAGAATGGGGGTGTAGGTGTATGAAAAAGTTTGTAATTGTGTTTCTGTTGGGTTTAGTAATTATTTTAAATGGACAACCAACAAATGTTGATAAGAGTCAAAGGAGTAATTTGGTTAGTATTCTAAACAACTGGAACTTTAAAGAACCTATAAAGAATGACCAGTTGAATTTTCCGTTTGACTGGTGGATTTGGGAAGCATCTAAGTATGGCATAAGTAGTGCGAAGATCTCCAGATACGACGTAAAAGACGGAATTATCTATTTAAAGATAGAAGATAGTGGAAGTGATTCTTGGCATATTCAATTTAATCAATGGGTACAATTAGTTCCAATGAAAATTTATTACATCTCGTTCAAGGCAAGAGCAGATATATCAAAGAAGATAAATGTTAAAATATTACAAACCCACGATCCTTGGGTAAATTATTTCGCTAAGACCATAGAACTTTCAAAAGATTGGCAAATTTACGAATTTTATTATGTTCATCCAGAAAGAGCTGATGGAGTTGTAACGTTTGGATTTGAGCTTGGTAAGACGGAAAACACTACGGTATATTTTTCTGACATAGTATTGCGACAAGTAGATCGTTCAGAAGTACCAGCCGAGTATCTGCCCCAGGAAGATGAATCTGAAGCAATAGACTATTCTTTCGAAAGCGAAGAAGAACCTGATAATCTCGTAAACAATGGTGATTTTTCCTACAAAATAATAAATGATCAAGGAAATATGCCATATGAATGGTGGATTTGGCAAGCAAGTCAGTATGGAATTTCTGGTGCAAAGGTCTCAAGATACGGTGTTATGGATGGAATAGGTTTTATTGAATTACTGAACACAGGCACAGAGACTTGGCATATACAGTTTAATCAATGGATAAAGCTCAGAAAGGGAAATAATTATGTTATCTCTTTCAAAGTGAAGGCAGATGAGCGAAGAAAGATTAATATAAAGATTCTGCAAACAACAGCACCATATTCAGTTTACTTTTCAAGAGAATTAGATTTAACCAATGAATGGCAGTCATTTAGATTTGAATATACTCATCCTGAGATTGCAGACTCTGTGATAACATTAAGTTTCGAACTTGGTAAAGATAAAGCAACATCGATCTATTTTGCAGATATTGTTGTTTCACCAATGAAGTAAAGAAGCAAAACTATCTGTACTATTTCTTAAAAAGCGTTAAGTTCAACACTGTTGTCTGATGGAGGTGGTTTTAATGAAAAGGTTGGTAAGTTTAATATTGTTTACGACTTTTTTAGCTATCTCTGTATTTGGCAAAGCTGTAATAAATGTTTCAGTATGGAGTTGGAATGTCGAGAACTATAAGAAATTGGCTGCTGAGTTTAATAAATATTACCCTGACATACAGGTGAATTTCATAGTGAACGAACCAGATGTCAATGGTTTTTTGACTGCACGCGCTGCAGCGAAAAAAGCATTACCTGATGTTGTGGCTGAATCATGGGAACCGTTGGCATACCCTGTTTCACAAGGTTGGGTTTATCCACTTGATGAATTTTTTAAAGATGATCCTTATATACAATATGTTCCTGAAAGTGTTCGAAACGCGTTCAAATACAACAACAAAACCTATGCGTTAGGCGAACGGCTCCACTTTGAAACTATTGTGTTGAATTTAGAGCTTCTCAAGAAATTAAATTTGCAAAGACCCGATTATACTTGGACAGTTGATCAGTTTAAGAATTATGCAAGAAGAGCAACAACTAAGGAATATTCTGGAATAAACCATTTGTGGGAATTTGATACATTTATGGCAGCAGTATTAAGCAATCGAACAACTTTTTGGAGTTTTGATCCATCAAAATGGGAGTTTGATTTGGTAAACGGTGGATGGATAGCAGCCATAAGTCTTCAAAGAGAACTGAAATCAATTCCTGGACTTGTCTCGGATGATCTTATTAATCAAGATTTGAGAAATCAAAATCAACTTGATGATTATCAAAAGAAATTTGGAAAAGATGCTGATGCTTTTAGAGAATCGAAGGTTTTAATGGGATTCGAAGCAACTTACGATTGGAGCTGGTTGAAAAGTGTACCTTGGGAATTCGATATGTATCCATTACCTCAGGATCCAAAGATTGGTTTGAGAATCCCGGTACATATCAATTACGCTTTTGTGTCATCAACAACAAAATATCCAAAGGAATCATTTCTATTTGCAAGGTTTATAACGTACGATCCAAGAGGTGTAATAGCAAGATTGAAAATATTTGAAGCTCAAGGAATTGAGAAAACAACCGGTAGGTTAAACGACTGGTTTATACCTGCAACAATGCATCCAGAGGTAGTGAAGTATTTTTCGGGTTTAAAGATACCTGATGGAATAAAGTATATGCATAAGAATCTCGACAAAACAGTTCGCGTTGATATGTGGAAAGTTGTTCCGGGCTGGTTTGAGGCAATTTGGGATGTTATATTCCCAGTTAACGAAAGAATCAGGAGAGGAGAGGTACAACCTTCAGCGGTAGCTTTTGAAACTCAGGAAAAGGCAAACAAAGTTATTAAAGAATCTTGGACTGTGTTTTACAAAAAGCTTTCCGAAGCTGAAAAAAATTTTGAGAAAATTAGAAAGCAAGTCGAAGGTAAGTAAATTCGGAGAAATTGATGAATCAATGGAGGTTAGAATGTGAAGAAATTTTTGATTATTTCTATTTTTTCTTTCTTGGCAATGGTTTTGATACTGTCTTTACTATATTTTATAGGAAGAGATGAATATATTAAATTAAAAACAGGATTGGAAAAGCTTTCTATGAAAAATGAAGCTCATGTTTTCGGCGATCTTAGTGCTAACAAAATCGCTGATAAGCTTTATGAACTCTATAAAAATCGATACGGCAAATTACAAGAGTATGGAATTTCTTTTGAAATTAATAGAAATATAGATGTTGATGAAACTTACACTTTGTCATTCAGAAGTGATGTAAGTGGACAGTTCAAGGTTGTAATCGGTTTTGAATATTCATCAGAAACATCTGCAAATGCCTCACTTGATATAGAGGTTAATAAGGACCAACATTATCAAGTTTTCATCGATAATTTTGTTTATTACGACTTCTCAAACAAACATTATGACAGATACGGAAATGAGATTGTTCCAGAACAATATGCTTTAAAGGGTTTAATTTATGGTTTTTTTAAGGATGGAAAAAGAATTTCAAGTAACCCTATCACTTTAAATTTAGTTAAAGGTGAGAATGTTTTAAGAATAAGAAATTTACGAAAACCAATATGGATAAAAAGTATAACTTTTGTGCCTGTTGATAATGTAGCGGAATTTTCATACAATGATTATAAAAGCTTAAAGCTAAAGAATGCAAGCTCAGAGATTTTTGCTGGCAAAACAATTTTACTCGAAGCAGAGAATTTAGTTGGAAAGAGCGATTTTTTGATTGGTATATCAAATGTCCAAAGTGCTCAAGTAAGTCCGTATGAGATATTAAGAAAAAAGATTAATGTTATCGAAGAAAGTACTTTTAAAGACGCTGGTCAGGAGATTTTTTGGAGAGTTTATATTGAAAAGCCAGGAATTTACAAGATAGGTTTCAGGTATCGTCAGTCTACGAGACAAGGTATCCCAGTGTTCAGAAACGTTTATTTTGATGGAAATATACTTTTTAAAGAATTGAAAAATGTACCATTCGAGTACACATCTTACGATTGGAAAGACAAGATTCTGCCTTACGAAATCTATCTCGAGAAGGGATATCATTTTTTGTCTCTAGAAGTTTCGACTGGTATTTACGAGGATTTGATTAAACAGCTTCAGGAGTTGGTAAGAAGAATACAAAATATAGGACTTGATATACAGAAACTTGTTGGGAGTAATCTCGATCCGAATAGAACTTGGAACATAGAGAAATATATGCCTGGTACGTTAGACGAACTTAAGTACATATCCAAAAAGTTGAGAAAATACTACAATGATCTTATTGGTTATGTAGGTCAACATGGCCGATCTTCTGTTTCTGATTTGGTTGTTGCAGCCGATCTTATTGACAAGATTTTGAAGAAACCTGAGAAACTACCGTTTTTCTTAGATGAGTTAAGCGGTGGTGCTTCGTCTGTAGCGCAAAGATTATCCGATTTGTCGATGAAATTACGTGAACAACCAATGGGAATTGATAAAATATATCTCTTCCAAGGTGAGCCCCCAAACATCTTAACTCAGATGAGTGAAGGTTTAATAAGTGCGTACGAAGAAATAGAAAAACTTTGGTTATCGATTTCCAATAAGAACCAGGATTATTCTATATTTGAAAAGACAGATTCAAGAGCTTTACAAGTTTGGATCAACAGACCAATTCAGTATGTTGAAACTTTACAGTATCTTATTGATACTGATTTTACGAAAAAAACAGGTGTACCTGTTATACTTTCGCTGATGCCAAACGAACAAAAACTGATACTAGCAGCCTCATCAGGAAACACACCTGATATTGCATTGAGTATTAGTAATTGGATCCCATTTGAATTAGCAATTAGAAAGGCACTGTATCCAATTTCTGATTTTTCTGATTTTTTTGAATTTGTTTCAAAGGATTATAACATAGAAACACTCTTACCGATGGTGATAGATGATAAGGTTTATGGAATTACTGAAACTCAAAATTTTTACGTTTTGTTTTATCGAAAAGATATAATTTCAAATTTGGGCATTCCATTACCTGATACCTGGGAGGATGTTAAAAAGATTCTCCCCGAATTACAAAGAAGAGGAATGAATTTCTTTATACCTATGTGCGAGCAAACTACAAAGTATTTTAACACAACTGCTCCGTTTTTTTTCCAAAATGATGCAAGGCTGTATTCAGAAGATGGTTTGAAAGCTGCGTTAAGTGAAGAGAAAGCTGTAAAAGCTTTTGAATTGATGACGGAATTGTTTTCTATATACGGAATTCCAGAGCAAGTAGCAAGTTTTTATAACTCTTTCCGATATGGAAAAATACCGATTGGTGTTGGTGATTTTGGACTTTATGTAGTTCTTTCAAATGCTGCTGATGAGTTGTATGGTATTTGGGATATCTCGGTTTCACCTGGCGTTAAGAATGAAAGTGGTGTGGTAAAACGATATCAAGTTTCTGGTGACCGAGTAGATGTTGTGTTTGCAAATTCAAACAAAAAAGAAAAGGCTTGGCTCTTTTTAAAATGGTGGCTTTCGAAAGAAACACAGTTAAGATTTTCACGTATGCTTGTTAACAGATATGGTCCTACATACCTGTGGAATACGGCTAATGTAAACGCATTTAAAGAACTTGACTTTATTGATGAAAAACATAAGAAAGTAATTTTGAATCAATGGAAATGGATCAAAGAAGTACAGAGACACCCGGGAGGTTACATGACAGAGAGAGAAATTAGTAACGTCTGGAATAGGGTTGTGGTGGAGGGATATCCATTACGTGCGTCTATCGATCGATCTGTTATCTTAGTAAACAGGGAGCTTGAGAGAAAGCTAACTGAATTTGGGTATGTTAAAGAAGGAAAACGTGTTAAAGTTTATAACATGTATAACAGTATGGAAGAGTTTATTAAGAAGAATCTTGGAGTGAAGGCTTCAGAAATCATGGAAAATCAAAGAAGGATCTGGAGTGATGTTCATGGCTACTAAATTAACAAGGCGACACTCAGATCATTGGATTCTTTTATCACCTTATTTAACACTTTTCACAATTTTTATTGTTTTACCAGTCGTAGTTGCCATATTTTTATCGTTCACTTACTTTAACGCAATAGAAAGACCAAAATGGATAGGAATCCAGAATTATATTACTTTGCTGACAAGAGACCATGTTTTCATGCAAAAAGTGCTCCCAAATACGATTAAATACGCACTGATAGTAGGTGTAGGTGGTTATATACTGTCTTTTACCCTTGCTTGGCTCGTTGCACAACTTACAAAAGTGCCAAGAACCATTTTTGCACTCATTCTTTATTCTCCATCTTTAACAGCCGGAGTTACGATGACAGTTGTTTGGCGTGTATTGTTCAATGGTGATCAACAAGGGTATCTGAACGCACTGTTATTAAACCTTGGGTTGATAGATAAACCTGTGCAATGGTTACAATCCCCTCAACATCTTATGGACATTATGATTATTGTGTCACTGTGGAGTAGCATGGGAGTGGGTTTTCTTGCTATGCTTGCTGGGATATTGAATATTGATGAACAGTTGTATGAGGCAGCCTATATAGATGGGATAAAGAACAGATTGCAGGAGATAATATACGTCACCATTCCAGCAATGAAACCTCAGATGTTGTTTGGAGCTGTTATGTCAATAGTTAACACCTTTACATCTGCAGGTATAGGTGTTGCCTTGTCCGGTTCCAATCCAACACCTCAGTACGCTGGACAATTGATGGTTAATCACATAGAGGATTACGGCTTTCTACGCTATGAGATGGGGTACGCTGCAGCTTTGTCTGTAGTCTTACTATTGATAATTTGGTTCTTTTCACGCGTGGCATGGCGCTTGTTTGGTGAAAGGTAGGGATCCACTATGGCAAGGTTTAGTACAAAAACTAATCCAAGATATTTTCATAAAAGTCAATTAAAATTTTATTTTATACTGACTCCCATTGCCGTGTTTATGATGCTGCCCATAATTTTCATCTTTTCGCAGGCTTTTAAACCTCTGGACGAGTTGTTTCTCTATCCGCCAAGGTTTTTTGTTAGAAGACCTACACTTGCAAATTTTTATGAACTTTTCGCTTTAACAAGGACTTCTAATATTCCAGTTAGTAGATACCTTATGAACAGTATTTTTACTGCATTCTTCACTGTCTTGTTCACGATTTTGATATCCGTTTTTGCTGGGTATTCACTTTCAAAAAAACATTTTAAGACTAAGGGACTGATTTTTACGATCAACAATCTTGCACTTATGTTTGTACCTGTAGCAGTTATAATTCCAAGATATTTTATAATCCAAAGTCTTGGATTGATAGATACGTTCATAATAAATATACTCTCTCTACTTGCAATGCCTATAGGTGTGTTCCTCGTTAAGCAATTCATAGATCAGATACCAGATGCTTTGATTGATGCAGCATTAGTAGATGGTGCTAATGATTTTCAGATAATATTTGGTATTATAATACCTCTCCTAAAACCTGCAATTTCAACGGTAGGAATTTTGGCTTTTCAGGTTGCTTGGAATAGCGCCGAGGCTTCCGCATATTATATAAACAATGAGAATCTTAGAACATTTGCTTTTTACGTTTCCAATTTAACTCAAACAACTGGAAACACCATAGCAGGACAAGGTATTTCAGCAGCAGCTGGTCTAATAATGTTTGTACCAAACTTGATACTTTTTATCATTATGCAATCACGAGTTATGAATACTATGGCTTACAGTGGATTGAAATAGTTAAGCGGAAGGTGAAGTACATAATGATAAGAAATTTCTCCCTAATTTTGATGTTAACTATAGTGCACAACCTGTTTTCTTCGCTCGTGTTTGGGGTGGACAGCACATTCTTAACTTATACCCTCAGTGGTAATAACAATTGGAAAATAACACAAGATGCGTATTTAGTAAGCGAGGTATTGTTTAAGGATTTTGATTTGTACTATCCTGAGGACTTGTTTATAAAAGGTTCAAAATTATATGTTGTTGACTCAGGAAATGCTCGGATTGTCGTATTTGATATGAATACACGAGAAATAAGGATTATTGGTGATATGTCATTGTGGCAACCAACAGGAATTTTTGTAACAGACAAATATATATACGTTGCTGATCCGGGAAGTTCTGAGGTTGTTATTTTTACGCATGATGGAGAAGAAATCGGGAGAATAGGAAGACCTACTAATCCACTTTTCGGAGAAACGGCGAATTATAAACCCAGAAAGCTCGTTGTGGATAAAAGAGGAAATTTGTATATTGTTAGTGAAGGTACTTTTGAAGGGATAATACAGCTTGACAAAGATGGTCAATTTCTTGGATATTTTGGAAGTAACACTGTCAGTTTAACATTCTTGGATAAGTTTATTGATTTATTTTATACAAAGGAACAGAAAGCTAAACTGCTAAACAGAATTCCCAAGCCTTATACAAACATTGAAATTGATAATAAGGGGCTTATTTACACAATAACTCAGAAAGAAAATGGCAATGCGATAAAAAGACATAATACTGTAGGAATCAATGTGCTTTCCGCTTCTCGCGAGAAAAGGATGATCGATGAAGAGAATTTTGTTGATATTTCTGTCGATCAACATGGAAGAATGTATGCACTAACCGAAACAGGTCTAATCTATGAATACGACCAAGAAGGAAATTTAATATTCTCTTTTGGCGGTCGTGCTATAGCTACTGAAAGAAGTGGATTGTTTTCGGTAGCAGTTGCCATAGAAATCGATGATGAAGGACGTTTATATGTGCTTGACAAGGAGAGAGGACTTGTACACGTCTTTGTTCCAACCGATTATGCAAATATACTCCATAAAGCTTTAAATTTGTATGAACAAGGCAAATACTTGGAGAGCAAAAATCTTTGGAAGACTGTTATGACGTACGATGGTTACTCAAAAATTGCCCATCATGGTTTGGGGAAGGCATATTTTCAGGAAGCTAATTATGGTAAAGCTGCATTTCATTTTAAGGAAGCCTTCTCAAAAAGAGATTATTCGGACGCGTTTTGGGAACTCAGAAATATGTTTTTACAGAAGTACATGGGGAGTATATTGTTGTCCATTTTACTTGTTATTGCCGGATTCGGAGTCTTTAATTGGTTAGTTAAAAGTGGAAGAGTTAATATAAAATTAAGAATTGAATCAAAGTTATTATCAGACATCGTTTTCATGGTTAATATATTGAAACATCCATTAGATACGTTCTACTATATTCAAAAGAAGAAGCATGGCTCTTTATTATCAGCTTCAGTTGTTTATCTGCTATTCTTACTTATTGTAGTAATAGATTACTTTGGCAGAAGTTTTATATTCAACCTGAATACACAACAAAGAAGTATCGGATTTGTTATTTTAACTGCCACCGCTTCCGTTGGGCTTTGGATTGTCTCGAATTGGCTTGTGAGTTCAATAAGCGATGGAAAAGGTACACTGAGAGATATATACATTTTCACGGCATATTCTTTTGCACCATATATACTATTTCAGCCGTTTGTAATTTTAAGCACATACATCTTAACTTACAACGAAATGTTTCTTGTTGATTTTTCTTCGTTAATAATCATCACTTGGAGCGCTGTCTTACTCTTCACAGGTGTAAAAGAAATACACGATTACAATATAAGGAACACGATAAAAAGTATCCTACTAACACTTGGATGGATATTTGTCATGATACTTATATACTCTATAGTTTACATGTTGTGGGATCAGCTTGTAGAAACAATGTTCAGTATTGTTCAGGAGGTGCTTTATCGTGTTAGGTTCTCAAAATAGGTTGACAGCCGTAGTTTTTATAATATTTTTTATTTGTTCAGTATTTTCTCAAGGTGTTGGAAATGAATTTTTGTCGAATAGATATACAAGACCGGAAAAGTATATACAGATTAAATCACAGTTCACATTGGATGGCTATACAAGTATTGCAAAGTCAAAAGATATAGAATTATGGGCTGACTTGAAAACTTCTTCTTTAAGAATCATAGATAGAAGAAGTGGATACATCTGGGGCGATGTTTTAGTTACAGACGATGCGTATAATGAAATGAATGATACATGGAAGTCAATAACCAAGTCGATAGTTTTGATAGAGTATTTTGATGAACGTGGAATTTCGAATGTAATAGGAAGTGCTGATGTATCTGCTGAGAAAAGTTACAAAAAAGTTGAAAATGGTATAGATTTCAGATTTAGCTTTAAAAATATAGGAATTTCGCTCGTGGTGAGTCTGAGAGTAGATGAAAATAAGGTTATTTTTCAGATCAAGAATAAAGACATAATGGAATCTGGAAAATATTCATTAGCTTCTGTGATTTTTGTTCCGTTTTTGGGAAGCACTGTTGCAGATAGAATAGACGGTTATATATTTGTACCAGATGGGCCGGGTGCACTTATTCGATTTTCTAAACCCGCTCATTATTTAAATTGGTTTGAGAAAAGGGTATATGGTAAAGACTATGGAATTGAGAATTTAGCTTCAGTAAATGATCTTCGCTCAAGAAGACCAAACGACTTTTTACGTGAGGAACCATCTGTGCTAACACCAATTTTTGGAATAGTTCACGGTGTGAGACAAAATGCTATATTTGGTGTTGTTACCTCTGGAAAAGAATATTCGGCAATAATTGCTTATCCAAGTGGAATATTGAGCCTATATAATTGGGCTTCTGCGAAGTTTATATATCGGCAAAAGTACCTTCAGCCCACAAGTCGAAGTGGAGCAGGTATACAAGTAGCCCAAAAGGAAATGAACAAGTTCGATGCCGAACTTCAAATTTCATTTCTGACAGGGAACGATGCAGATTACATTGGGATGGCGAAGTATTACAGGAATAATTACCTTGAAGATGTATTGAGGGGAAAAGTTGTAGATAGTGATATTCCATTAGCTATTCTGTTTATCGGCTCGGATATAAAGAAAGAAATAGTTGGTTATCGAACAGTCCGTATAACCACGTTCAAACAGATTGAAGAAGCGATTAAGGATTTGAAAGAGCTTGGTGTGAGGAATTTGAAAGTTATAATACATGGTTGGCAAAAAGGTGGTGTGCATGGAAATAAGGTAAGTAAATTGTCATTTGAAAGAAGCTTAGGAAAGATATCAGACATAATTAATTTGCATAAAGCAGGTAAAAAGACCGGCTACGATGTTTATTTGATGGATAATGTCACCAAGGTTTCTGAAAAGCAAATCAACCTGAAGAATGAAGTCGGAATAAATCTATCTCAGTCGATTATATTCGAGGAGAGAGATAATAAGGAACTCTGGTTGTACAGAAGTTATTATACAAATATCAAACTTGCAAACCAGTATGTTACTGAAAAGATTACAAAGCTCACAAAAATGGGATTTAGTAATTTTGCTCTATATGATTTTGGCTCGAAATTGTACGGAGATTTGAAATACGGGCAAGAGTTTACAAGAAGTGAGGCGCTAAGGCTTGTCAAGGACACACTTGCTAAGATTTCGGTAATGTCAAATAGTATATACCTTACAAATTCAAATGACTATACATGGAAGTATATAAATGGAATGCTGGAGATGCCGATGAATTGCAGTCAGTATCTTTTCGAAACAGATACGGTTCCATTCTTACAGATCGTTCTAAGTGGAAGTATGGATTATTTTGCACCTTTTATTAACAACAGCTTTTTTTCTCGAAATGATGTACTTAAGATGATAGAATACGGTGCATTACCATCTTTTATATTAACAGCTGTTGATAATTACGTGATCAAAGATACTCCATTATGGGATTATGCGTCTACTAAATTCGATGACTGGAAAACGAAAATGGTGGCTGTTTATAATGAAGTAAGAAGCGCTTTAAAAGATGTGCGTGGCATGAGGATAGTAGACAGAATTGTACTGGAGCCAGGCTTTGTGGTTGTAGTATACAATAATGGTTACTCTATACTGGTAAACTACACATCAAGAACTTATAAGCTCGGGCATTATAAAATAAAACCACAGTCGTGGTCAGTTGCAAGTCTAAGAGATATCAGTGGAATTATTGGAGTTGGTGAAAAATGAGCGTGAGACGACGCCGACGAAAAGCTTTAACTGGATATTTGTACATTTTACCTTGGATAATAGGTTTTTTAGTCTTCACAGCATATCCGTTCTTTTATTCGCTCTACCTAAGTTTCTTCAACGTGAATTTTACGGTTGAAGGTATAAGAGCGACTTTTGTTGGACTAAAGCACTACATCTATGCCTTTAGAACGGATCCAAATTTTCCAATAAATTTCTGGAACACCGTCTTGAGTATTGTATTGTCAACACCGCTGATTGTAATTTTCTCACTTGTAGTTGCCATATTACTCAACAATAAGTTAAGAGCAAGAGCTTTTTTCAGGCTATTATATTTCTTACCAGTAGTCATAATAAGCGGTCCTGTTATAGCCGAACTTATTGCAAATAATGCTGCACAAATAGTCGATCCAAGAAAATACTTTATTTATAGCTTTTTTACGCTTCTTCCAAATACGATAAGCTATCCATTTATATACATGTTCAACAATCTTGTACTTATATTATGGTTCTCAGGTGTTCAAATACTTTTTTTCCTAGCTGGATTACAAAAAATCAGCGGAAGTATATACGAAGCGGCAAAAATTGATGGAGCAAACAGCTGGGTAATTTTTTGGAAGATAACTTTGCCACTTATAAAACCTTTCGTTTTGATAAATACCATATATACTATAGTGGATTTGGCTTCTTTTGCTAATAATCCAGTGAATACAAGTATAACCCAGAGAATGTTCGATATTGATAAACCATATTCCTATTCGTCTGCTTTGTCTTGGATTTATTTCATCTCCGTAATGGTTATAATAGGTATTTCTTTCTTGCTCTTGAAAGGAGGCAGGAAAAGTACATGAGGAAATTTAATTTTGCCGTTTCCAAGGCAAGTATTTATTACAAATATTTAAAAAGCCCGTCCATGAAATTTATAATTTATTTTCTACTACTGGGAATTGGATATGCATATTTATATCCTTTGCTTTACATGATAACTACTTCTTTCATGAGTGTTGAAGATCTTGTGAACCCTACAGTAAACTGGATACCAACAAGACTTACGTTTGAGAATTTTGTAAGAGCTTGGAAAGTGCTTGATGCCGCAAAATCGCTATTGAATAGTGTCTATATGTCAACCATTCCTGCCCTTTTCCAAACTTTCATCACCGCAATAATAGCTTATGGATTATCACGTTTTGAATTTCCGTTGAAAAAGCTTTGGATTGTACTTATGCTCGCAACCTTTTTGATACCATCACAAGTTACTTTGGTTACTAAATATATGTTATTCAGTAGACTAAATCTTACTGGAACACCATTTGTTAGTTTTCTACCTTCTTTGACTGGTCAAGGAATTAGAAGCGCAATTTTTATTTTACTGTATTATAATTTCTTTAATATGTTACCAAAGACCTTCGATGAAGCTGCGGAACTTGATGGGGCAAATTCATTCCAGATATTTTTCAAGATTGTTTTTCCACTCTCTATTCCAGCTATGGTAACAACATTTATATTTTCATTAGTTTGGTACTGGAACGAAACTCTGCTAACAGGACTTTTGTTAGGTAACAATATTAAAACTATTCCAATTGCTTTAAGAGATTTTGTTTCCAGATACGCTGTGATGTTTCCTACTGCAGACGGGAGTGCAGCTAACAGGATTAATGAAGGAATAAGAATGTCTGCAACATTGATAACTATTATACCTTTACTAATAACTTATTTGATATTACAAAGGCAATTTGTTGAAAGTCTTGAAAGAACAGGAATTACAGGTGAATAAGCTACTCAGTTTAGAAGGGAGAGGAAACCATATGGAAAAGTTTGATATTGAAAAGATTCTCAGTCAGATGAGTTTAGAAGAAAAGATACATTTCGTTGTTGGTGTTGGTTTGCTTGGAATAGAAGATAATCCGAAACCAAAGGTTAATGGGGCAGCAGGTGAGACGTTTGAAATTCCAAGATTGGGAATTCCAAGAACAGTATTGGCAGATGGACCTGCTGGTCTAAGAATTGACCCGGAGAGAGAAAATGATGAAAAGAAATACTATGCAACAGCATTTCCTGTAGAAACAATGCTTGCTTCAACGTGGAATAGGGAAATATTAAAAAAAGTAGGAGAGGCTATGGGAGAGGAAGTTAGAGAGTATGGCGTTGATATTTTGTTAGCACCAGCTATAAACATACACAGAAATCCACTCTGTGGAAGGAATTTCGAGTACTACTCCGAAGATCCATTCTTAGCTGGAGAGCTTGCCGCAAGTTTTGTTGAAGGAGTTCAGTCACAAGGCGTTGGCGCCTGTTTGAAACATTTTGTAGCTAACGAACAGGAAACAAACAGAATGACTGTGGATACTGTTGTTTCTGAAAGGGCATTAAGAGAAATCTACCTGAGACCATTCGAAATTGCAATCAAGAAATCAAAACCTTGGACTATTATGAGCTCTTATAACAAGCTGAACGGTAGTTATACTTCTCAACACAAATGGCTGTTAACAAACGTTTTGAGATACGAATGGCAGTTTGATGGTTTTGTTATGACTGACTGGTTTGCTGGTGATGATGGTGCTAAGCAAATGGTAGCTGGTAATGATCTTATTATGCCAGGGAAGAGTCATCAAGTATTTAAACATAGGAGAAATGAAATCGATGATATAAGAAAAGCTCTGGAAAATGGTGAGTTGACAGAGGAGGTGCTAAATGAAAGAGTTAGAAACATACTCAAGGTATTAGTAAGAACACCATCATTCAGGAGATATACTTACTCCAATAATCCCAATCTTGAGAGACATGCACAAATTTCATATGAAGCAGGCTGTGAGGGTGTTGTATTGCTCAAGAATGATAATGTTTTACCTATTTCCGAAGACACTCCAGTTGCGCTTTTTGGAACAGGACAAATTGAAACTATAAGGGGCGGAACAGGAAGTGGTGAAACTCATCCACCTTATACTATATCTTTCCTTGATGGGTTTGTTGAAGCATCATTAAATATTGATAGAGAACTTGAAGATTTTTACAGAAAGAAAGTTGAAGAGATGAGAAACAAAGAATATAAGATAACACGAGGACAGTGGAATGAGGAAATTAAACCTAAGCTACCGGAAAATTTGTTTACACCAAGCCAATTGGAGTACATATCTAGGAAAAATGATGTTGCAATAATTTTCATAACAAGGATATCTGGTGAGGGTTATGATAGAAAAGCTGAAAAGGGAGATTATTATTTATCAGACGATGAATTTGAACTAATTAAAACTGTGTCTGGAACATTTCACGGATCCGGCAAAAAGGTTGTTGTCGTGTTGAATATAGGTTCCCCCATTGAAATAGAGAGTTGGAAAGAAATGTGCGATGCAATAGTACTTGTATGGCAGCCTGGACAAGAAGCAGGTAGAATCCTTGCAGATATCATAACGGGAAAGGTTAATCCATCTGGCAAACTGCCAACTACATTTCCCAAGGATTATACCGACGTCCCATCCCGATCATTCCCCGGTGAACCTCTTGATAATCCTGTGACCGTAATTTACGATGAGGGTATATATGTTGGATATAGATACTATGATACCTTCAGAATTAACCCAAGTTTTGAATTTGGTTTTGGACTTTCATATACAAATTTCGAATACAGTAAGCTAAGGTTATACAAGGATGGTTCTTCTGTAGTTGTTCGTTTTGACGTCAAAAATGTTGGAAATACACCAGGAAAAGAAGTAGCACAACTTTACGTCAGGGCCCCAAAAAGCTTGATAGATAAGCCTTATCAAGAGTTAAAGGGATTTCACAAAACAAGATTATTGAATCCTGAAGAGGTAGAGACAGTGGAAATAATATTACCTATAAGTGAGCTGGCTTCTTTTGATGGAAACAAATGGACTGTTGACGAAGGAGAATATGAATTCATAATTGGAGCTTCGTCGAGAGATGTTAGGTTGAAAGGTTGTTTGAAGCTGTAACATCTTGGAGGTGTAACTATGGGACATGTGTTTTTCGTAAAGAATATAGTGTTCTTATTTGTTATTGTGTTGTTTTTGATTTTGCAATACAACACGTTGGAGGCGCAAAGTGTGAATATTGATATTAATGATTCAAGGTGGAAGTTAGTATGGGCTGATGAATTTGATGGGAAAGAGCTTGATAGAAACAAATGGAAATACGATATAGGGAATAATAATGGATGGGGTAATAATGAACTTCAATATTATACTGAAGGAAAGAACATTAAGATAGAAAACGGTATGCTGATAATTGAGGCAAGAAGAGAAGATATAAAAGAAGGGAATCGCGTTTACAATTACACATCTTCAAGAATAAAGACTGAAAGTCTTTTTTCGGTACAGTATGGCAAGATAGAAGCGAGAATTAAGTTTCCATATGGCAAGGGATTATGGCCCGCTTTTTGGATGCTTGGTTCAAATATCAGGTATGTAGGATGGCCTATGTGTGGTGAAATAGATATTGTTGAATTCTTGGGACACGATAAGTGGACTGTTTATGGTACAATTCACGGTCCTGGATACAATGGAAGTAGGGCTATATCGAAAAGTTTAAGACTTGATGCGGTGAAAGACAAATCATTTGTGGACGAATTCTATACATATGGAATCATGTGGAATGAAAAGGAAGTAGTGTGGTACGTCAACAACACAATTTACCATCGTGTCCAAAAGGATAGTCTGGAAAATCAAGGAAAAATCTGGGTATTTGACCAACCTTTTTTTATCATACTAAACCTTGCTGTTGGTGGGAATTGGCCAGGATATCCAACATTTGAAACACCTTTCCCAGCAAGAATGTACGTTGATTATGTGCGTGTTTATCAGTTTAAGAGCGAATAGATTGTACTAAGGAGTGATTAATTTGTCAAATATCCGCGAGGTTGCCAAGCTTGCTAATGTTTCGATAGCTACGGTATCACGCGTGCTTAATGGAAGTGACAAGGTATCCCCGGAAACCAGGAAAAGAGTGTTAAGTGCGATGAAAAAGTTAAATTACAAACCATCCTTTTCATTTAAGGATACAGCTACAAAGCTATTACACACGATAGGCGTGCTAATGCCGGATATTCGAGGATACCATTACAGTGATATAGTAATGGCCATCGAGGAATACGCCTATTCTAAGAATTTTGATATTATGCTTGCACTTCCTAAATGGGAAGCAAATATAGAACAGCATGTACTTGACCAATATTTTCGCAGAAAGGTTGATGGTATAATTCTTGGTGAATTGTTCTCTGGTCAGAAAATTGTTGAGAGGTTTAAAAGAAGTGGTGTACCAATTGTTGTAATCGACTTTCGCGTGGATGAGATAGACTTTGACGTGGTGAATGTAGATAATGTGACAGGCGGTTATTTAGCTATAAAATATCTCTATGAGAACGGACATAGGAATATTTTGTTCATACCAGGTCCGGAATTATCACCGGCGGCAATGGATAGGGAAAAGGGGATTCGAAAATTTCTTGACAAAGTATTGAGAAAAGAAGAGGTTAAAATATATTTTGGAGAGCATCGCGGATACAATTCAGAACATGGACGAGTTAGTGTAGCACGGCATTTAAATAAACACGGGTTGAATTTCACTGCGATTTTTGCTGTTAACGATTGGGCAGCACTCGGTGCGATTGATGCATTAAAAGATTATGGAATAAAAGTTCCAGATGAGGTTTCTGTAATTGGTTTCGATGATGCACCTTTTGCCCAGTACACAAATCCGAGATTAACAACGATTATGCAACCTCGTTGGGAAATGGGAACCACTGCTGCGCAGTTGTTGATAGAACGAATACTCGAAAGACATGTTAGACTTCCCAGGAACGTTATTTTACCGACAAAAATAATTGAGCGCGAATCGGTTAGAAAAATACGTTAAAAATACCTAGAACTCAGATTCGGACTCAAATCTTTTGTTCGGGGATTTATTTTCTTCTTCGAAGTTTTTCTGCAGTAATTGTTACGATATATGTTTGATTGTCAATTTTTACTTTGTAATCTAAGGAGAATGTATTCGGTAAATTTTTTAAACTAGTTTCGTCAATGGTTTGCCAAAATATATTTTCAGCCGTTAATTGCGCTTTCTCCTGTCTAAGTGCTTCCTCAAGGATGATTTTTTGTAACGGTACTGTCGATGTAACGATAATAATAATTATTAGTAAAATAACGATGGCTGACATTATTTCCGTGTAAAACATGGTTTTTTCACCATTCTTCGAGGAATTTCATAATTCCTTCAACGGCTTTTTTACCTGCGCCCATTGCTGAAATTACTGTCGCAGAACCAGTGACTATGTCACCACCAGCGAAGATTTTCGGATTACTCGTTTGTCCAAGCTCGTTTGTCACAATATACCCATACTTGTTGGTCTTCAAATCTGGGAATTGACTAAGCAAGAATCTATTTGCCTGTGTCCCTATGGCTTCAATGACAGTGTCTGCTTGTATTATAAAATTACTATTTGGAATCTCCACAGGTCTTCTTCTTCCACTTTCATCCGGTAAGCCAAGCTCCATTCTGATACATTCAATAGCTATCAAGTTACCTAAGTCGTCTCCAAGGTATCTTATTGGGACTGCCAATGTGTAAAATTTGACACCTTCCTCTTTTGCATGCTGGATTTCATCTCTTCTTGCCGGCATCTCCGCTTCAGTTCTTCTGTACACTATTGTCACGTCAGCACCAAGTCTTAAAGCACTTCTTGCTGCATCCATTGCCGTGTTACCACCACCTACTACAACTACTTTTTTTCCTACACGCACTGGGGTATCGTATTCTGGAAATTTGTAAGCTTTCATAAGATTTATTCTTGTTAGAAATTCATTGGCTGAGTAAACACCGTTTAATTCACTACCTGGAATTCCCATGAATTTAGGTGTCCCAGCACCTACACCAACAAAGATTGCATCATAATATTCGATTATTTCTCTAACAGATATAGCATATCCGACTGGAATATTTTTAAAAAATCTCACACCAAGTGCTTCAAGGTCCTCAGTTTCTTTTTTGACTATGGATTTTGGCAACCTGAATTCTGGTATACCATAAGTTAAAACACCACCAAATTCGTGTAATGCTTCATATATATCAACATTGTAGCCGTACTTACCGAGTTCAGACGCAACTGTTAAACCTGCTGGTCCAGAACCAATTATTGCTATTTTCTTATTTTTTGTGATTTTTTGCTGCGGTGAAGTACTTGGCACTAAATTTTCGTGTTTAACTTCATTCTCATATGCCCAATCTGCGGCAAATCTTTCGAGTGCACCAATATTGATTGGTTTACTGATTTTATTTAGTACACATGCCCCTTCACATTGAGTTTCTTGAGGACAAACACGTCCACATATGGCAGGTAAATAGTTGTAAGACTTTAGTATTCTGTAAGATTTCTCAAAGTTTCCCTTAGCAATTTCTTTAATGAAGCCAGGGATGTTAATGCCAACAGGACAACCAAAGATGCAAGTAGGAACTTTGCATTGCAAGCATCTTGACGCTTCTTGTTGGGCCAACTCAGGAGTGTACCCAAGTGATACTTCAGAAAAGTTGGATTTTCTGATATCTGCAGGTTGTTCTGGAACATGAATTCTTTCCTTCACAGCCATGTAGGTTCACCAACTTCTCTTAAGTATTTTTCAAGTGATAGTTTTTCTTGTTCTTTGTATTGGTTAAGTCTTTTTATAAAGCTATCCCAATCCACGTATCGACCATCAAATTCAGGTCCATCGACACACACGTATTTTATTTCCTCTGAGTTCTCTGTTTTTATTACAGTTCGACAACCGCCGCACATACCAGTACCATCTATCATTATCGAATTCAGTGAAACCCATATTGGAATGTTATAAGTTTTGGCAACCTCACTTGAATATTTCATCATTAAAGCTGGACCAATTGACCAAATAATGTTGTAATTCTCACTATCAAGCTCTGTTTTCATAGCGTCTATCACAGTTCCTTTGTAGCCTATAGAACCATCATCGGTTGTTAACACAAGTTTGTCCGCAAAGGTAAATTCATCTTTTAGTATTAGATCTTGAGCAGTTTTTGACCCTATAATAACAGTTATTCTGTTTTCCGTATTTTTTAAAGCCTTTGCAATTGGTAATACAGCAGCTATGCCCACTCCACCACCAATTACTAGAACGTTACCATAACGCTTAACTTCACTAGGTTTCCCAAGAGGTCCCACAACATCGTAAAGTGTATCTTTCTCTTTCAAAGCACACAGTTCATACGTTGATTTACCTACTGCCTTGACAACAAGTCTAAGATCTTCTCCATTCACGTCCACTATTGTTAATGGTATTCTTTCACCTTTTTCACTTGTTCTTACTATAACAAATTGACCGGGTTTGGCTTGTTTACTAATAAGGCTATTTTCTATCCAAAATTCGTGGATACCGTACGACAATTTACGCTTACTTTTGATTATATTGCTAATTTTCTCAACGGTCATTATTTATTCCTCCTAAAGAAGGGAAAAATTAAACTAAGATTCAATGTTTTGAATCAAACAGTTTTTTGTGCATCTATAAGTGCCAAGAATTCGTCGTTGGATCTAGTCTCTTTTAGCTTTGAAATTATTAATTTCAAACCTTCTTCTTCTGCCATAGAACTTAACATGCGTCTGAGTATCCAAATTTTCTTTAAGCTATTAGGTTCTAGCAAAAGCTCTTCTTTCCTTGTACCTGAAAGTGAAAGATTGATAGCAGGGAAGACTCTTTTATTTGCAAGCTGTCTTGAAAGCACAAGTTCCATGTTACCTGTCCCTTTGAATTCTTCAAATATTACTTCGTCCATTTTAGAACCAGTTTCTATTAGTGCTGTCGCAATGATTGTCAGACTTCCACCTTCACGTGTATTTCTTGCTGCTCCAAAAAAGTGTTTTGGTCTGTACAAAGCTGCAGGATCAACTCCGCCAGTTAATAGTTTGCCGCTTGGCGGTACGGTTATGTTATATACCCTTCCAAGTCTTGTAAGACTATCAAGAAGCACTACGACATGGTTTCCGTACTCAACAAGTCTTTTACACATCTCAAGCGTAAGTTCTGCTATTTTTATTTGCTTATCAGAGGGCATATCAAACGGGGCAGCTATGACTTTTGCATCTACAGATTCTTTTATATCAGTTACCTCTTCGGGACGTTCATCAATGAGGAGAACTATTCTAATTGTATCAGGATGGTTAGCTGCTATTCCATTTGCTATCTCTTTAAGTATAGTTGTTTTTCCTGTCTTTGGTGGAGCGACTATCATCCCTCGTTGGCCTCTTCCAATGGGTGCAAATAAATCTATTAGTCTTGTTGAATAAATGTCCTTTTCCGTTTCGAGTATGTAGCGCTCTTTTGGATAATCTGGCGTGAGGTTTTCGAAGTTTACCCTTTCGTCAGCAAACTCTGGAGGTTTATAATTTATCGCTTCAATTTTTATCATTGCATTAAATCGTTCGCCTTCTTTGGGTGGACGTATCACTCCAGAAACGATGTCTCCAGTGTTGAGGTTGAACTTTCTTATTTGCGACTGAGATACGTATATATCTTTTGGACCAGATAGCATTGTTTCGAGACTTCTCAAAAATCCATAACCATCTGGAGCAATTTCAAGAACTCCTTCTCCAAAAAAATATCCTTCGGCCTTTGCCTTTGCCTCCAAGATTTCGAATATGAGATCTTGTTTTCTCATGCTCGTGTATCGTGGAATGTCATATTTCCTTGCCAATTCGTACAATTCTCTCATGGTCATTTCTTCTAACTGTTTCATGTTTATTCCTTCAGTCAAATCAAATACACCTCCGGTAGCCCTATAAAGCTACGTTTTATTTTGTTCTAAACAGTCTATCGCCGGCGTCTCCCAGTCCAGGAAGGATGTATCCATGATCGTTAAGTTGTCTGTCAAGCGAAGCAGTGTATATATTCACATCGGGATGTGTTTGCTGGATAGCATTAACCCCTTCGGGAGAGGATATAAGAGAAATAAATGTGATCTGCTTACCACCGAGCTCTTTGACTTTTGTTATCGCATCGATGGCTGATACCCCTGTTGCAAGCATTGGATCAAGAATGAATATTTCGCTTTTGTCATGAAGTTTTGGAGTTTTAAAATAATAATCAACCGCTTTTAGTGTGACTGGGTCTCTGTAGATACCTATATGTCCAACTGAGGCGTTTGGTAATAGCTCAAGTATACCATCAACCATTCCTAACCCCGCTCTCAGTATAGGTATTACAACAATGTCTTTGTCGTTTATGTAGTATCCTTTCGTTTTTTCAAGAGGTGTTTCGACTTCAATTTCGTATACTTGAATGTGTCTTGTTGCTTCATATGCAATAAGTAAAGTTATTTCTCTTAAGAGCTCTCTAAATTCTTTCGGACCTGTTTCTTTCTTCCTCATAAGTGTTAATTTATGCTTAATCAACGGATGTTCTACGATGTTTAGCACTTTTATCCCTCCACCTCGGTCAGTATTCCAAGTTCTCTTAATTGTTCTTCTATATCAAATTGCATCAACTTAGGTATTATCAAATCGAGATCTCCGTCAAGCACCGCTTGTAAATTGTAAATGGTTAAGTTAATTCTATGATCTGTTACCCTGTTTTGAGGAAAGTTGTAAGTCCTTATTTTTTCACTTCTTTCACCACTTCCAATTTGTGTCTTCCTTTGGAAAGAAAGCTTTTCATCTTGTTCTTTTCGCGCAAGTTCGTACAGTTTTGCCCTTAGAACCATTAAGGCCTTTTCTTTGTTTTGATGTTGTGAACGCTCTGATTGACAAGTAACTACGATTCCTGTTGGGATGTGGGTTATTCTAATAGCTGACTCTGTTTTATTAACGTATTGTCCTCCCGCTCCAGATGCTCTATATGTATCTATCCTTATGTCTTTCGGGTCTATGTAAACGTCCACATCTTTCATTTCAGGAAGAACAGCAACAGTTGCAGTTGAAGTGTGTATCCTTCCTCCAGATTCTGTTACTGGTATTCTTTGAACCCTGTGTACTCCTCTTTCGTACTTCATGTAAGTTCCACAATTTTTTCCTCTAATTCTTACAACTACTTCTTTATAACCGCCTAAATCCGATTTGCTTTCGTCTATGATTTCTGTAACCCAACCCTTTATTTCAGCGTATCTCAAATACATTCTTAGCAAATCACCGGCAAACAGGGCCGCTTCTTCTCCACCAGTTCCTGCACGTATTTCGAGAAATACATTCCTATCTCTAAATTCATCATCAGGAAGAAGTAGTGTGATTATTTCGTTTGAAACTTTTTCTATCTTTGCATCTAATTTAGCAATTTCGTCTTCACCACCAGGTTCCTCTTTCCAAAGCTCCTTTTCATCAAGTAGGTTAAAATACTCATTGATCAGTTCATCTATTTCTTTGAACTTCGTAAAATCTGCCGAGACTTTTATCATTTCCTTTATTTCCAGGTTCTCAGTCATTTTTTTCTCAAGCTCTTCAAGAGTTTTTCTCACCCAATCTTTTATATTTTCCATTAGATTCCTGTCCATCCGATCTTCTTAGCCACCTCCTCAGGATTTCGAGCAAACGACATGACAGTCTCCTTGGAAATTTCACCAGAAAAGTAAGCTTTCAAGAGTGCGTCGTCGAAAAGTACATTTCCTTGTTTTTGAGCTGTTTGCATTATACTTTCTATCTGGTGGATTTTACCTTCTCTTATAAGGTTTTTCACAGCTGTGTTTGCGACAAGCACTTCAACAATAGGAACCATACCCATGTTCTTTTTTGGAACTAGTCTTTGATAAACTACCCCAACGAGTGTATTGGCAAGTTGAAGAGATATTTGCTTTTGTTGATGTGCAGGAAAAACGTCAACAATGCGTTCTGGAGCAGTAGCTGCAGAATTTGTATGAAGAGTTGCAAGAACCAAATGTCCTGTTTCTGCAGCTGTTAACGCCATAGAAATTGTCTCTAAGTCCCTCATTTCTCCCACAAGTATGATGTCTGGATCTTGCCTTAAGGCATATTTTAACGCATCTGCAAATTCCTCGGTATCCCTTCCTACTTCACGCTGATGAATTAGTGAATTTTTATTTTCAAACACATATTCAATTGGATCTTCTATTGTTATTATGTGGTACGCATATTTAGAATTAATATAGTCTATCATTGCCGCAAGAGTTGTTGATTTTCCACTACCTGTTGGTCCAGTAACTATAATCAAGCCTGTGTCCCTATCGCAAAAATCCTTGAGAATAGGTGGTAAGCCAAGTTCATCAAATGTGCGAATTTTTTTAGTTATAATTCTAAGTGCGATAGCTGGGTTTCCTCTTTCGTAGTATAAATTGGCCCTTATTCTAACATCTTGAAAACCAAACGAGAAGTCTATTTCCATGGAGTCTGTTGTTATTCCGTTTTCAGTAAGTAATTGTTCAATTGCTTGTCTTAATTCTACCTTTGTTACTGGTTGATATCCTTGGATTTTGGACAAGAAACCGTCTACGCGTATGACAGGTGGATTATCCACCGAAAGATGAATATCAGTTGCCCTAAGATTTTTTGCTTTGCTTATTATCTCGTATATGCTAATCATGTTAATTTTTTCCCCCCTAAATTATTATTTTTCAAAACTAGCTTCATCAAAAAGTAGCTTCAAGCGTTCGAGTATCGGGTCTGTTACTTCGTCTGAAAGTATAACTTCTACCTTCCTGTTTAACCCCGTTTTGTTTTTGTAAATTAAAGCAATCTCTTCACTTTTTTCACGGATAACCTCATAGCTAAATTGTTTTGATTTGTCAAAAATAATTTTTATTTTGTCTTCTTGCTCCAATACATTTGCAAGAGACAATCCAACAAATATAGATAAGTCACCTTTCATTTTCAGCTCATCAAGTATTTCCTTAGTTACTGGTTTTACAATGTTTAACGTTCCAGAAGTTATAATTTCCTCCGTATTTGATTCTTCTCCCAAATTATGCAAATCATCCGCTTCTTTTTTCTTTTCATCTTGCTGAAATTTAAGTTTATTCTCTAAGGTTGATTTGTCAGTAGATTTTACATCGAATGTTTGACTAAGACTTAGAGCATCCGTTTTGTTCTCGGACTCTTTGAGTTCTTTATCCTTTTTGTTAGATGCGCTACCGAACTTATCTGCTATACTCAGAAACATTAATTTGGCAATCAATAATTTTTCTTCTGCAAATTTTATTTCTTTAAAGGCTTTGTAAAGTTCTAAAGCAAGCTTTACATTTTGAGTTTCTGGGTCTTCAATTGTTTTTTCAATTAGTTGAGTGACGAAAGTCTCAAAATCCCCTCGCTCAATGTATATTTCGTTTAAAATTTTTTCAATATTGTGCACGTCATTTTTTAAGATTGAATCTATAAAGTATCCGATAGTTTCTTCATCAACCAAGCCCAAGGCCTCTTCAACTACCTTTTCTGTAACCTCACCGGCAGCATATCTTACAACCTGTTCAAGAATTGAAAGGGCGTCTCTAAGTCCGCCAGCAGCTCTTTTTGCTATTTTGTACAGCGCTTTTTCGTCTATATCATAACCTTCTGCATCTGAAATCTTCCTCAACTGGTAAACTATGTCTTGTTGGTAAATATTTCTGAATTCAAGTACGTGGCATCTTGAGGTTATAGTTGGTGGAATTTTTTCAGGATTTGTTGTTGCCAATACAAAAACAACGTGTTGCGGTGGTTCTTCAAGGGTTTTCAGAAGTGCATTAAATGCTTCTTTTGTAAGCATGTGAACTTCGTCGATTATATATACCTTGTATTTTCCCATGACCGGTGAGAAGTTAACTCCATCTTTAATTTTTCTAATCTCATCTATTCCTCTATTCGATGCTGCATCAAGTTCTATGACATCAAGATGTGAGCCGTTGTCAATAGCCTTACATGAAGCGCATTCATTACATGGTTCACCATACTGATTTTTCTCACAATTTAAAGATTTGGCAAGAACTCGAGCTGTTGTAGTCTTACCAGTTCCTCTTGGACCAGCAAATATGTAGGCATGGCTTACGCTTTGTTTTTTCAAGGCATTTTTCAGTAATTTTTTTATGTGCTCCTGTCCCACTATATCAGAAAAATTTTTGGGTCTGTATTTTCTATACAATGCTTCCATTCGTTTCACCTCGTGTACTTCAGGTATTGTTTGGAGAATTGAAAGCAATGAAGAATTAGTATGAGAGAAATTATGTAGACTAATCAAAAAAGTGTTTCCTTTTTGATTATCTCAAGAATCTTTTGCACTGTTCCCTTTTCAAGAGGATCAAACCATAGGGCATTTTTAAATCGTCTTAAATAGATAAGTTGCCTTCGAGCATAATGACGGGTGTTTCGTTTAATAAGATGAATAGCAGATTCTAGACTGTATAGCCCTTCAAGATAACCTATTATTTCCCTGTATCCTATTGTTTTAAACGCTTCGATGTTTTTATCGTACTTCTGAACTAATTGTTTTACCTCTTCTATTAGTCCGTGTTCTATCATCTTTTCCGCTCTTGAGTTTATTTTCTCGTATAGTTTCTCCCTTTCCAAATTTAGAATTATCAACACAAAATCCTCACCTGTATTTTGATTTTGTAACTCAGAGATCCTCTTTCCCGTCTTCAAGTAAACCTCAAGGGCCCTTATCGTTCTTTTTGTATCTTGTGGATGAATCCTAATAGCTGCTTGTGGATCAAACTCTTCTAACATCTTTCTTAATATACCAGGTTCTTGTTCGTTAAGTTTGTTTAGCTCTCTACGTATGTTCTCATCCCTTGGAACACCTTCGAAAAAACCTTTTACTATAGCATCGATGTACAAACCTGTTCCACCTACAAATATTGGGATTTTGCCGTTTGAGATGACTCTTTTTTCTACTTCTTTTGCTTGTTTTTGATATAAGAACGCATTAAAATAATCTGATGGTTCGATGATATCTATCATATGGTGTTTTACAACCATCAGTTGGTATGGATCAGGCTTTGCCGTACCAATATCCATATATTTATAAATCTGTCTTGAATCCATAGATATGACTTCTATAGGCAAATAATTTGACAACTCCACAACTAAATTTGTCTTTCCGACCCCTGTGGGCCCTGAAATAATGATTCTTTTCAATTTTTCCACTCTCTCTAAATCAATTTAGATATACTAAGTCACTATTCTACTTTCAGCTCAATGTTAACATTATTGGCTTTCATATCGTTCTTTTCAGTGTATATGGTGGCATCGGAGGCAGTCATTTTAAGGTTCTTATCTGGATCATTTATCACAACTGAACCAACAAGTATGAGTTCTCCTTTTTTCTTATCGTATTCGAATCTATCAGCTACGGCTGTTACTTTACCCTTTGTTATACTTACGCCACCTTTTTTTGTACCGCTGTATCTGTCATTTTCAAGATCAAAATTGAGAGTATCCGCAACTATGACTATTCTTTCATTACTTTTCGTGTCGATTACAGTAACATTTGCATTCGTCATGGTTCCAGTTCGATTATCTAAGTCGTAATTCATTCTGTCAGCGGTTGCACTACCACCATCAAAGCTAAATTCAGCTCTTGCCGGTATATCAACAATTTTCCATTTGTCGCTAACTTTTCTTACGTACATTTCTGATGCCTTAACACTAACCTTATCTTCTTCTATGTTAACAAATATACGCCCTTTATAGTATATGACGTCACTCTTGGGTTCCACGTAATCAGCAGAAACACGTACGGTTTTGGATTTTGTTGCGGTAGTTTTTTGTGTAGTAGTTGTTTGAGAAGTAAGTACAACAAATAGTACCAATAATACCGAGATAATAGTCAACAATCTGATAGCTCTTTTCATGAACTTCCCTCCTAAAAATAATTTAATATTTTTTTGGTTATTTGGTGGTTATTAAATCTAATAGTTTTAGTCCACAATCATAAAAACGCTTACTGACAGTAGAAATATCCCTAAAATTTTTCAAGTTGACTTCCAGATAAACTCTTGCTTCCATACTTTTTTGCTTTACCAATTCAAAGGTCCTTGCAAATGTGGAAAGGAGAAGGTAGTCTGTAGCCCTTTGAGGGTAGAGAGATTTTTCCCAACTAAGATATATTATAACATCTCCATTCGGAATTCCAACTACCCAACTAAGAGATATGTAAGAATCTACAGGGGAAAAATCCAACGGATAAGCTATCGCTTTTGCAATCACTTCTTTTGAGTTTCCGAAAATTTTTTCTTCTTTATTCTCAGCCAGATTATAGGCATATATGTCCAAGTTTTCAAGACTTGTAGTGTTAATTTCTGGTATCCATTTATCGGTAAACTCCATGATTTTTTCTTTACTTGTTGCGAAATCAATTCGCTTCTGCATTTTTAACAACATGCTGAAACTTTTTGAAAGCTCATTAAGAGATAAGGTTGATGCGCTTGGAAACGTTTTAAAACACTCTTCCCACATTCTTGCAATTATATTGTACGCGTTTTTTTTATTGTAAAGCCATAACAGCGCTGGGATACATGAGAAACCTGAACAATTTATTTGGTAATCGTTAAATCCTGCTTCATCAAGTGCCTTGAGAAATCCTACAACTCCAAGGTATTGTACAACATCACCACCTAAGGAAATTTTCAAACTCATCTCTCCTTTTGAGTGCAGTGTTCATACCGATGTCGAACACTTCTTTGTATTTCTGAAACTCATCCCAGCTGTTCTTAACGGGATATTTAATAACAAATTCTGAGTTTGAAATTTCTTTTTGAAGAATTATGCTTTCTTTTAACGAATCAATGTAAAGCATTAGTTCCATTTGAGTATTGTAAGTTTTCTTGGTTTCTTCAAGAACACTTGCTACTATTTTTGTTGCTCCATAATTTCTCAGTTCAGTAGTAGGCAGAGGTGAAAGTATTCCACCATCGAGCATTTTACTACCTGCTATGTAAGTTGGTTGAAATACACCTGGTACGGTACAGCTTGCAAGCACAGCGTCCACTAAATAGCCTTCGTTGATTACCATTGAACTCATGTTTTCAAAGTCAAAAACTACAACAATTGCAGGGATTTTGAGTTCAGAGAATTTTTTCCGTTCGTAAAGGCGTTTGAAAAATTTATAGTATTCATCAAGTGTAAATAATGATTCTTTAAGTACAAGTTCAAGACTAATAAATTTTGACCTTGCTACGTTATTGGATTTCAAAAAATATTCTATGTTTTCTGAAAGAACACTATACACTTTATCTGAGTCTTCGTAAATAGAGTACAATGTTCCAACAATTGCTCCAAAAGATGAACCTGCAAGAACATCTGGTTTTTGATTACATATATCAAACAATTTTAAAGTTGCAATGTGAACAAAACCCTTGACACCACCAGCTTGTAATGCGACACCTATCATATCTTACTCCTTATGTTTATTGAATGACAAAAAGTATTCCAAAAATCAGTGACAAAGCAAGACTGATCAAGGCTACCAATCTTGTTATATTCAGTTCGTTTTTTAAGTCCTCAATTTCTTTTTTTTGGGATGTTAATTGTTCTAATGTACTTTGTTGATTAGCCCTTTGTTGGGAAATATCGTTCTGTAATTTGTTCATGTTGTTATTATTTTCAGTCCTAAGTTGGTTCAATTCTTTGAGCAGCGTTTCTGTTGAGATGCTATCTTTTTTTTCTAGCTCGGATAATCTTGAATCGAGCTGATCAAAACGATTGGTAATCAACTGAAGATTGCTGAAAGTGTTTGCTATTGTTATGACATCAGCCGATTCTATCCTCTTTATAAAATCATCTGTTTTGTTTATCAATTCTTCTATTTTTGACAATCTTTTATCCAGCTGAAGATCTGAATTTTTCAGCTCGATTTCTAAGTTACTTGTTTTCGCCATGTTGTTTTGAAGATTTGATTCAAGTTTATTTTGAGTGTTCTCAAGCTCCTTTAATTTTTTTGTCACTTCTTCAAGGCTTTTAGAGTAGTTATCTAAACTCTTTTCTATATCACTCATTTTCTTAGACAATTTTTGTATCTCGCTATTTAAAGAATTTACATCTGATGCATGAGACTCTAAAACAGACTTTAAATTACTTTGGATATTGTTTTTCAATCCTTCAATATCACCTTGCAGTTTTAGAATTCCTTGAGAAACACTCTGAACAGTTTTTTGCAAAGTCGAAAGTTGCCCTTCAAGTTCTTCGGTTTTAGGTTTGTAATTTCCTTCCAAATTAGCCAACCTTTTTTCTAATCTGCTCACCAAAGTTTGAAGATTTTGGAGGTCTACATCTAAACCGGAGATTTTGTTGTTAAGCTTCGTTGAATTACTTTCGATATTTTGAACAGCTTTCTCAATGTCAGAAATTTTACTGCCAAGCTTTCCCGCATCTTGAACACTCTGAATGTTTTTCTCAAGTCCTGAGATTTTGCCCTCAATTTTGTTTAAATCACTTTGAAAACTTTGTATTTGCTTTTCAATATCTGAAACTCTTCCAGAGATTTTGCTTGAGTCTTGGACAACTGATAAGTTTTTTTCAATCGTAGATAGCTTGTTCTCAAGCTTAACAAGATTGTTCTGAATTTCCTTTAAATCTTTTTCAATTCCATCAATCCTGCTTCCTAATTTACTTACATCTTGAGGATTTAGTAAACCTCGCTCTATTACGGAGATTCTACTGTTTATTTTACTCAAGTCGCTTTGAATACTTTGAATATTCTTCTCCATTTCTAAAACCTTACTATCAACTTTCTTCAAATCATTTAATGTACTTTGAATGCTTTGTACGTTCTTTTCAATACCAGTAATTCTACCGTCGAGCTTACGTAGATCCTCAGCGCCTAAGCCTGTTTGTTGCGAAGAAGTTTTCAAAGAAGTATCAAGATTGTAGTAATCTATAAGGTTATACAAATACCTTGCCAAGTCTAGTTTTGTTATTAGCAAAGAAGGTTTAAAGTTTCCGTTAGAGTCAATGTCCATTATCTTCTTTTCAATTAAATCGCTTACCGCTTTGTAAGTACTTGCCGATGGAGAAAGATCTTTGATATTTACAGCACCTAATAAAAATGCTGAAAATATTAAAAAAACAATCGATAAAAACCTGAGACGACTGTTTTTCATTTTCCACACTCCTTTTTTACTCATCAATTGAAAACTCATTAAGTTTACCTTGAGAAACGGAGACCAAACTTTTAAAAATCTCTCGTTCACCTTTTTTCAACAATAGTTCATGCATGCCACTGCTCGTCATAAAAAGGTAAATGGGAGTTTTTCCAATGTATTTCCCATCCCAAAATACATCTAAACCTGTCTTTGAATAGATATTTACTAAACATTTCTCCACGCTATCAAAGATTGTAAGTTTGTCTACAATCACTGTTTCTGTACCTGTGAATTTGTTGTATAAGCTTATCTTTTGACCGTTTTCTATTTGCAATACAGCAGGTCCAATGTACGCTTTGTTGTTAATTGTCACTTGGTAGTCTGAGTTTATAAGTATTGGTATTGTTGTCGGGATTTTGTTAAAAGTCCCGTCAGAAAAACCAACCCATATTATGTTGTTGTTTTTGTCAGATACCGTCGTAAAATAAGCTTTTGGAATAAGTCTTTCTCTTACAAAACCATCAAATTTGACAATGTAATCTTTATCCAAAAAGTTTGATTTATACAATTTTTGTGGTTCCAACATGTAGTTTATCACTGTATTTTCTTTTAACTCCAGTCTTCTTGTCTCTTCTTTATATCCGTCAGCGAAGATAACAATGTTATAAAACCCTTCAGAAAGTTTGTTTCTGTATGGTAATCTATAAATCTCATTGTTTATCCTTACATAAGCATACTCTGGTTCACCCGATATTTGTAGCTCATACTTTTTTTGAAGATCTAATGTTATTGAGTAACTATCAACTGGTGGTACATCAAACTCTTGAATGTTTTTAACATAATCACCCGAAAGTATCAAGCGGTACTTGCCTGGTAAAACTTCAAGTGTGTGTGGAACGTCGATGACTTTTCCATCTATAAGAACATTCGAAATTTTTTGCACTGAGTTGATTGTTAGTGTTACTGTCTTTTTCAAATTCACGTCCAAGATTTTTTCTTCGTTTTTATCAAGAAAAAGCTCGATGGTTTTGGTCGTGTAGCCTGGAGCAGATATTTTTATTTTATAATACCCAGGTCTCAATGCGTGTAGTTCCCCAGGAGAATATTTGATGTCGTTTATGTAAAGCTCTGCATTTTCTAAGGCAACATTAACCTTAAGATAACTTGGAAATGCTAAATTAGCAACAACAGTACCATCTTCTGTTATTTCTTTTTCAAAAGTTAAGTATCCAGGTTTAGCTACGCGAAGCCAACCAGGAAAACTTGCAGGAAAAGACAATGAATTGTTTTTCACCACACCTATTAGGAAACCATTGTAATATACCATTGCGCCGTTTTCGGATATTACTGTGAGTGCTAAGAAAGATGATGAGAGTAAGAAAGTAAAAATAATAATAATAAGGTATCTCACTGTCTTAAAAAACATAGAAATCACCAAATTCAGAGATTATTTGTTCGTTTCCTTTATTAAATTTGACAAATTTTCAAGGCTTGAATAGAGCTGATTTAAATCCTCGTCTGAAAATTTTTCACAAAGTTTCTTTACATAGTCTATCCTGGAATTTATGACTGCTTTTATTACTTCTTCACCTAGCAAAGTTATCTCCACAACGGCAACTCTTTTATCTTCTCTACTTTGTTTCCGTTTCAGAAAACCATCTCTTTCAAGTCTCATAACAAGACCTGTCGTCGTACTTTTTGCGATACCAAGCATCTGGCTCAGTTTTGTCATGGTTTGTGGTCCATTAAAATAAATTCTCTGAAGCAGCTCAAATTGCGCATGAGTAATGGAATAATTTTTAAGAGCTTCACGGCCGTGTATTCTGATACTGAAACAGATATCTCTTAACAACTTTTCAAGAACAGTGTACAGCTCTTCGGCTCTTTCTTTGACGTGTTTACTCATTTTTTCCACCTCTTCTACAACTGTTCCATCAATACTTTAAAGGCAAGGTAAGTTTCGTAAAGATCGGCTTTTGATACAAGTTCAAACGGAGCGTGCATACTCATTAACCCTGGTCCCATATCGACTGTATCAAAGCCTTCCTTAGCTAAAAATTTGGCAACTGTACCTCCACCACCAACATCAACTTTTCCAAGTAAGCTTACTTGCCAACAGATTCCATTCTTGTTTAAGATGTTTCGAACTTTTGCTAACAATTCAGCATGAGCTTCACTTGCACCCGATTTTCCACCCCTACCTGTGTACTTAACTATTGCTACTCCGTAACCTGGTTTTGCTACGTTGAGTTTGTCATGTACTTCAGGGTAAGATGGATCATACAAAGCGGTAACGTCCGCTGATATTACTGTTGACTTGGATATTATGTCATCTAAAACGTTTTCACTGTCTTCAAGACCTTTGGCTTTGATCAATTTTCTTAGAAAGCTTTTGTAAAACCTTCCTTGTGCACCTGCATCTCCTTCGCTACCGATTTCTTCTCTATCAAATAGTATTACACCAGCAGCTTTTTGATTTTCCGAAATTTCCGCGTTTAAAAGAGCCATAATTGCTTCGTAGGCACATATTCTATCATCATGCCCATATGCACCTATAAAACTTCCATCAAGTCCAACATCTCTTGGTTTTATGGCAGGGACAAGTTCAAGTTCGGCACTTATGAAATCCTCTTCTTCTATATCATATTTTTCTTTCAATAACTTAAGTACATATTGCTTGACTGGTTCTTTGTCATTCGTTTCAAGTGGAATAGATCCAACTAAAAGGTTCATTTTGTCGGCTTTAAACTGCTCGCTTACTTTTTTATCTTCCTTATCAAGGTGCGGTAATAAATCAGGTAATACAAACACAGGCTCTTTTTCGTTACATCCTATGCAAATATTTATTTTGTCACCATTTTCCTTTACAACTATTCCAACAAGTGCTAAAGGAAGACTCAGCCATTGGTATTTTTTTATCCCTCCATAATAATGCGTTTTTGCTAATACTATACCACTATCTTCATAGAGTGGATAAGGTTTTAAATCTAATCTTGGCGAATCAACATGTGCAACTATAAAATTTATGCCATTTGTTATGTCTCCTTTTACTGCAACAAGTGATTTAAAACGGTTCACAGAAAAGATTTTACTTGTGGTACTTTTTGACACATAATCGTTTATACTTATAAACCCTTCTCTTTTCAAAAGCTTTTCAAAGTATTCTATCGCTAACCTTTCTGTCTTTGCAAAATCTATGAATATTTTGTAATTTTCAGAAAACCTTTCGATCTCCTCTTTTGTTCTTTTTTTCCAAACCAACCCTTTTTCAACAGACACGCTCTTCACCTCCAAAAATCGTTTTGTCCTATTCCCAAATTTCAATCTCAGTCTCTAAATCTATATTATAACGCTCTTTAATTTTTAATCTAATGTATTTTATTAAACTAATTACATCTTCAGCCTTTGCATTACCTTTGTTTATTATAAAGCCAGCATGCTTTTCGGAAATCTGCGCCCCTCCTATGGAAAAACCTTTCAGTCCAAGCGATTCAATCGCTGTGCCAACATAAAAATCAGGTTTTGGTCTTTTAAAAACACTACCCGCACTTGGGTACTCCAAAGGCTGTTTCTCGTATCGTTTCTTAATCGTATCTAACATAAGATTTTTGATTTTTTCCTTTTGCCCCTTGGAAAACTTGAATGTAGCTCCAAGTATTACCATATTTTTTTCGATTTTGAATATACTGTTTCTGTACGAAAAATTAATTTCATTTTTCGTTAGTTTTATTACTTTTCTACCATCAAAGGCAGTGACTTCCAAGATATTATCAGCCGTTTCCCATCCATAACATCCTGCATTCATATAAACAGCTCCTCCAACACTTCCTGGAAGACCATAGGCGTGCTCCAAACCGGATAATTCATTTTCAAGCGCTACGAGACACAATTTCTTAAAAGAAGCTCCTGCTCCAACATGAATTTTATCGTGTTCAACAATTAATTCATCTATTCTTTCAGTAGAAAGTACCAAAAATGGTAAAGAACCATCTAAGGGAAGAATGTTTGTTCCTTTACCCAAAATACGAAATTCCATTCCTTCTTCTCTTATCAAATTAATTGCATTTAATAGTCCATCTACGTTATTGGGAATTACAAAAATGGGAACTGTACCACCAATTTTAAAACTTACATGTGCAGAAAGCTCTTCTTTAAGTAAAGTGTCACAACCATATTCCCAGAGTTTTTCAAGTACTGTTCTTCTTAAATTATGCATGCAATCCACCCGTCATTCCCTCCGAATAGACTACTATCTTGTCTTTTCCGGTATTTTTAGCATGATACAAAGCAGTATCTGCTAACCTGATAAGATCTTCCGGGGACTGTATTATAATTCCGCCTGTGTTTTCAGGATGGTTTACAACACCAAAACTCAGCGTTATTTTGAAAGGAAATTCTGTCAAGTCACGTATGTGGCGCCTTAATCTTTCAAGAATTGATTTTGTTTCCTCAACATCTGTTGATGGAAAGGATATTATAAATTCCTCTCCTCCAAATCGTCCGACGATGTCGGTCGATCGAATGTTTTCTCTAAGTAGTTTAGCAATAATTTTAAGTACCCTATCCCCTGTCAAGTGTCCATATGTATCGTTTATTTTTTTGAAATTGTCTATATCACACATCACTATAGATAAACTATCTTTTTGGTTAACAGCATTTTCAAAATGTTGAGCCAAAAGCTCGGAAAAATAATATCTTGTAAATAGCTTTGTAAGCGGATCTATATAGCTCCTCATTCTTGTTAAAACGCCTTTGAAAACTGCAACAAAACCGTATTCTATTATTTCCAACTTTGCTATAATATTATTCTTAAAGTATTCTGGAAGAGATAGAGTTGGATTCGAAGCATATATTTCATATTTAGATTTTTGATCAAAATTGTCTGTAAGATAAATCTCTAACGGAGACAACACTAAGTAGTCTTTTTCAAAACTTCTAAACTCACCCCATCCACTTTCAAAATCTCTGTCCAGTACATTGTCATGAATCTTAAAATACACATTCTTCACCGGAAAAACGGTCAAAACTTTTGAGACAAAGTAATCAAGTAGAATCTGCGGATCCGTTTTTGGATCAATAACCTTGAGACTTGTTAGAATATCTATTGATAAATTTTTCGTATCTTCAAGCTCACCAGGTTCCAAATCAACTGTGCTAACGTTATAAGTCTGTGACAAAATTTTTGATGCATTTAACATACCTATGTCTTTGTAAAGTGTAATTGCTTTTTGATAGTATACATTTGCTTTATATAATTTTCCAATTTCTTTATAATAATGTCCATAACCTTCGTAGACCATTGCAAGAGACAGTAAACTACCATCAAGTACGAATCTGTTCTCTAAATATCCTAGCTCCTTTCTAAAGAGCTCGGGCTTCAAGCGTGACAATTTATCACCTGCAATTGCACAAATTTCCTCTCTAAAAATTCTTCCACCGCTGTTGATGTATTTCTCCCATTTTAACCCAAGTTCCTCATTATTTAAATTTCCCAAAATTTCTATAACAGCTCTCGAGTCATCTGATAAATTTGAAATATCAATCTTTGAAAGATATGTATTGAAACTGTCAAATTTCCTAACTATAGCACTGATGAACATACGTTCAAGCTCGTTAGCTTTCCCAGAAATTTTCTCAGACTCCCCAATGTGTACTAAAGCCTCTTCGTATTCAAAATTGTAAGCATGATAATATGCCTCTAAGATATGGCTATATGCCAACTCGTCGGAAAGGCCTAAAAGCTCAATTTTTGGTCTAACATTGGCAATCCCTGTCACAAAGTCTTTTATCTTTCCAGCGTAAAGTGCATGGTAAAGCATATTTAATTTTGCCATGTATCCTCGAGCTGGAAGTCCTATATCGTTTGCTACATCGACTGCTCTCTGAAGAAATGTCATGGATATGTTTGTATTTGAACTTTCTGTTGACATGTTGTTGTAGATAATCGGAAGTTTATGAGCCAGGTTGAACTCGAGTGCTATTTTCTCCGCCTTTTTTAAATAGTAAAAAGCACGGTGCGGGTTATCTGAAAGCACTCTCGATATGAAAATATACGCATCCACAAGTATGCCGGCATGAATAGGGTTATCTTCTCTAAGATTTGCAATCAGGGCAAAAGTTCTGTTAACATATTCTTTTCTTTTTTTCCCAACTTCAAATTCAGCCATTAAATAAAGCAAATTCCTTTTTATTTCACCTATTGAACCATAGGCCTTTGGATATTTGCTCAATATCTCCATAGCTTCTTGCTCTTTATATGAAGAAAAGTATTTCTTAGCTATGTAATAAGAAAACAACCTATTCTCAGGAATTTCTAATGTTATTAACTCTGTTATCTCTTCTGTTCGTGTAAGTAGTTCAACTTCAAATTTTACAAGAGCGTAAGAAGTTCTGTTACCGATGATTTCCTTAACTTTACGTATCACCGATTTAACAAGTGAAGGAGAAGCATAGTATTCTAACAACTCTTTTATATATTTTAAATAAACAGTTGCAGCATTTATTTTCTCACCTATCATTTCTAAGTGCCATGCCCTCTTAAATGTATCATTAACTTTTTTCGAAAGCTCTTTATGTATTTCGTTTCTTGTTTCAGATGGTATGCTGTTGTACAAGAATTCCCAATATTGCCTCAGCGTAAATCTATACTTGTCATATTCTTTGTATACAACTCCATCTGAAATGAGTTGGTTGACATCTATTTTCTTCTTCAACTCAACTTCAAGTTGTTTTAATTCTGAATTATTGAACTTCTGGCCTAAAACGGCAACATACTGTTCTACTTTGTTGATAAATTTGCTTAGTTTTTCACTAAAGATGTTGTTAAATTGCAGCTGTTCTAACTTGTCGATATCATATCTTAGTTCCCCTTTAGAAAAATAAATAACATCGTTTTCATAAAGATATTTTATATATTCAACTATAAGTCCAGGTAAACCGGCTGAAACATTTGTTAGCCATTGACTAAGTATGTCTGCTTCCCATACTTTTGAAAACGAAGCTTTCAATAATTCTTTTGTTTGTTCCACGGAAAATGGTGTTAAATTGATCTTATCTTCAAATTCTTCAAAATTTTCAACGCTAAAAGCGATTATTTTTATATTAGAACCCTTTATCATGGTAGCCATTTTCCGTAGTAACGCTCTCAAAGTTTCAGATACTTCATGGTAGTCATCAACAATAATCACCACGTTGCTCAAAACAGAAAGGGCTTGGACTAAAGCCATTGAAACTGTATCGATTTTACATGTTTTTTCAATACACTCTGTAAGTTCTTCAAATAATTCTTCGCTTATCTTATCTGATACAAGTTGTAATGTTTGAATAATCACGTCTGATCCAGACACAGCGTGAAGGAACGGTGTACCAATTTCTCTAAGCGCGTTTTCAATGTTTTCAACGATAGTCGTTTTACCTATCCTTTGAGTTCCAATAACACCAAGAAATTTCTTATCTGTATCCTTAGAGGTAATAAATTTGATGATCGCCTTCTCTTCTTCTCTGACTATTCTCTTGAGCGCTAAGGTCCTTTTGTTTTTCAATATACTTGAGAAAGGTATATCTTCTTTAAACTTTCTTTCCTTGGGGTCTTGTGCACTTAACTGTTTTGCTATTGCTTTAACAACTTCATCTTCTGAAATAATGTCTAATAGTTTACCAAACACATAAAGTGTTGACGAATCTGTAAGATTTTGCTCGTGAAGGATTTCAGGTGCTATGAAAAGACTTCCCTCGTCTTTATCTTGGAGGGCTGAAAGCTTAACATAATTTTGTACAAATGGTAGAAAAAGTAATATCTCGTCGTCCACCTGAACTATGTCATCAAATCCGAGAACTGGCAAGAAAAGTTTTGGAACATGCAGAATGTTTTTAAGTAAGCTTAGTAGAAATGAAACTATTACTTCTTTTTGCCGAGCAGCAAACTTATCATAAAATTCAACGTTGTTTACATCGTAAATTAAAATAGGAACGTTTTCAAAAATAAACCTTTCTGGTAATAACAAACCATACACGTTTCTCGCCAGTTCCGATTTCATCACAACCTCATCAGGCCTTAAAATCAAGTTTTCTTTGACAAACTTTACAATCTTTCTTCTTCCGTCCAACTCAGCAATGTAGTCTTTACTCCAATAGGTTTCATTAACAAACTCTATGATTTCTAATTTTTCTCCAACTCTTTCCACACCTTGCCACCACCCAATTTTTTTCAATCAGTTACGATTGTATTTTTACCACTGTTTTTAGCTTCGTACAACCTTTGATCTGCAAGTCCTAAGAGCTCTGATCTTGTATTTTTCTCCGTTGAATCTGCAATTCCAATGCTTACAGTAACCTCAAATCCAAACTTATCGTTCATTGTCTTAGCTATCAAACTTTTGATTTCTTTACAAATCTTCAGCGCAACTGCTTTTTTGGAACAAATCAGACCAACAAATTCTTCCCCACCATATCGTGCAACAACATTATCGTTTACATTCAAATTTTTAAGTAAGTTGGCAATTTCAATTAAAACTTTGTCACCAACAATATGACCATAACTATCGTTGATCTTCTTAAAATCATCTATGTCCATAATAAAGATGGAAAAAACATCGGTCTTTTTATCGAGTTTTTCGTCTATCAATTGATTTAACTTCCATCTGTTGTACAAACCAGTTAAACTATCTATGCTTGCACGTTCTCTGAATATGATTCCCTTAAGCTGACCTGTGAAAAGCTCTTCCACAAGCGTGATTATATCTTCAAGACTTTCTTCTTTTGGAAATGCAAGCTCTTCGCTATAAATGTAAATGTGGTAATAAGAGTATTCATCTATTCTGTCTTTAATTAGTAATTCAAAAGGATGCAAATTAAAAACCTCATTCTCAGGTATCTTATTAGTGTTAGACATTTCATAGCTAATGTTACTAAAACTATCAAAAATTCCTATACTAAATCTTTGTGCCTTAAAAAGACGATATATTTCACTTGCAAAAAGCTTGACAAAATTACTTAATGATACATTTAAATCAAGACGTTTAAGAGTGTGTAGTATAGAATTTACGCCACCCACATCTGCGCTTGAACACTTGTACAAAAAAGGGTGCTGAAAACTCTTCATTATCTCTGCCAAGTTGCATATTTCAGATCTGATAAACTCACTTCGTACTTTGTTTCCTTTTCTTTCAAGATATCTATACTTTGCAAGCAAGATGTAAAATAAGGAAAGATTTACACCACCAGAAGTATAGGTGTCTTCCCAAGCTCTTATCTCCTTTAAAAATCCTTCTTCGTCTAACTCTGATATCCTATCTGAAAAGATGTAGAGTATCTCTTCTCTCAAAAGGTGGTATGGAGAGTTTCTGTATTCAATCCATACATTTTTGAATTCTTCGTCATCTTTCGCAAGAAGCATTTCGATGAGATATTCAAAGGCACGTGTTTTGACAGCAGGGTTATCTATGTTTTCAAGCGCAACCTTTTTGGCAGCTTCAAAATTACCACACAAAAGTTCATTAAGTATGATCCCTCTCAACGACGCTTGCTGTAAATTGTTGGATCTTTCAAAATCCAAGGCTCTTTTCAAGGATTCGTCTGCCTCATCATGTTTTTGTTCATACATTGGTAAAAAGGCTAATATTCTGTAATAAAATGCTAAGTCTGACGCATTCCTCCAAAGCGAAACATAGCCTTGAGTCTTCTTTATTTCTTCTTTTAGTTCCTCAATAAAACCAAAATAAAGTAATGAACGTAAAAGGTTTACATAAGGAACTAATGAACGTTTTGAATAACCGATCTCTAAGGATATTTGTATTGCACGTTTAAAATTTTCTATGGAAATCGCTGCCATATCGTTCAGTGTACCTACTGCGTTTTCCAGTCTAATCATTAAATATTTTGCTCCACTTTTTTCTATCAACTGTTTTGCTTTTTCAGCGTACTTAATTGCTTCGCTCCTATTTTTGTAAATTAGGAAGAGTATATACAGTAAGATATATTCACTTTTCAATTTTGTCCACTCGTTATTGATCTCCGGGATATTTTCAAACAGATCTTTTAAAAAATCTTTGTCCTCTATTGTATCATTCAGATTGTAATACGAATATTGATATAGCAGATATGCCTTAAGTTGTTTGAAATTTCTTCTTTTAGCACTCCAAATGTAAGGTTTTTCAAATGACCTTTCGAATTCTACGATGACTTGTTTATGGTTTTCATTCACGAAATTCTCAAGCAAAATAAGGAAATTATTAATTTTGCCCTCAGGTAAGCTCAATACGATATTGTCAAGTTCCTCCAAAGATTGATATCTAAACCTGAGCAATATCGAATTAAATGCGTAAGAATCAATCCTGTTGTGTTTTTTTAATATTTCATATGCAGAAAAAAGTGCATCTTTCATTCTTTCGGTTGAAAAAGTGTAAGTTTCAAGGTTCTTCTTAACGAATTTTAAGCACACAATAACCGCTGAAATTTCCTTTCCAGCCATAATGTAATGGAATGAGCTCTTAAGTAAAGAAAGGTTAAACGGGTCTGATAAACTAACCAATTTTTTTGCTAAACTCAAGTGTAAACTTACCCGTTCTTCCAGCGGAATTTGATTGTAAATAGAGTTCCATACATTTTCGTCAAACACGTACTCATTGCCTTCTTTCGAGATTATTCCTCTTTTTAAGTATCTTTTCAAGTATTTTTCGAGATCTTCATTTGTGATTTTTTCAAGTAAAATCATTTCCAATTGCTTAAATCTTTGCCCAAGTACGGCTAATATTTTCTCTTTACCATTTGTTATTTTATTACATTTGTATTTTTGCGATATGTTTTTGACAGTTAACTTCACATCTGGTCGACTTGAGTTTCTTGTTATGACAATTATCTTGGACTCCATTCTAATTGTGCGAAGATGACTCAAAAACGTCCTGATAAGGTAGTCACCGTTGTCAACGTCTTCTACGCACAAAAATACAAACTTTGCTCTATTCAAGACACCAATTAGCACTGGCAATATGCTATTAAACTTTGTGTTTGCATAAAGTGTTGGATAAAGAATTTCTAATTCGTCAGGATTCAACAGATGCTTGTATTTAGCAAGTAACTGCCTTGGAATATTTGTAAAATCATCTTCAACGCAAATGAACAACGAACTTTCAAGCCGAGCAAATTCCTTATAAATAGCTCCCAAGATGCTTTTAAATTCATTATAGCTTGCTCCATGAATTTCGATCGTATGATAATGCTGTCTTGTCTCAGATATTTTGTCTCTGATTATTGGTTCAATTTCTCGTACCAAATTCCTATTGTAAGTTACGAGCTTATCAATTAATTCTGGGGTTATGTTTCGTTTCTCAGGATCATCTAATGTCAAGTTTTCTGTTAAGCTTTCATATTTTTTGTCCTTGTCAAGAGTTTGGATAAATTTTCCGATGGCATAAAAGGTGGATTTATCATTGCAAACTCCTTCTTTGAGGAACTCAGGGGCGACGAATAAGCTGTTTACGTTGCTCTTTTTCAAAATTTTGCTTAGTACATTTTTCGATTGTATCAATGGTGGTAAAAAGAAAAATTGCCCTGCGTAAACAAATATATCATCTAAAGAAATGCATGGAACGGGGGGATATATTCCATTGATAACACCATACAGATAGTTCAAAAGTTCTTTTACTATCTCATTTAAATCTTCTTCTGAAAGTTTATCAATTATTTCTGTTAAAGGTTTTTCATTAAAATACTTGAACTTAACAATAATGTTTTCACCTTTGGATTCAACAGTTGTTGGTAAGAACGTATTTGGAATGTGCGTAAACTGATTTACATGGACAACAAAATCCAAGAACGAATCGATGAATTTTTTTGGGATTACCCTTACTAAATATTTATTGTTAATATCGTACAAAGAACTTTCTATATACTCACTTCCGGAGTATACTTCCCTAAAAAACACCATACTATTTGAGTTCAAGATAATACTAAATTCCCCCCTGAATAATATTAAGGATTCTGACATTAAATAATTTCAAAACTGCAAAGCTTTTTGGGAAACAAACATATTCTTAGCTTCTCTAATAACTTCTTCCACGATAGACTCAAGATTTCCTTTAAGTGTACAACCTGCGGCTCTCGGATGACCTCCACCACCAAGTAAAACAGCAAGTCTGCTACAATCAAACCAGTCTCTTGATCTAAGACTTACGTGTACTTCCCCAAATTCATATTCAGATAGGAAAATCGCAAGTTCAACGCCACGAATTGACCTTAGTTCACTTACAAAACCTCCACTATCATCTTCTGTGCAATTGTTATTCTCGTAATCTTGTTTAGAAAGGTATGAATACACTATCATCCCATCAAGCTCCATTCTCATGTGTTCGATCATAGTTGAAAGCAATTTGAATTGCTCGATGCGTTTGTTTTCAAAAATTCTTGAAATCAAATGCATCTTTCCACCAAGTGATACAAGCTTTGTAGCATCTGAAAAGACAATTTCGTCTGCGTTGGTGTATCTGAAAAATCCAGTATCGGTGGCTATCCCCATGAGGTTTAACGTTGCTAAACGCTCATCGTATTGAACACCCAGCTCTGTATTTATCCTCAAAATCATCTGAGCAGTTGAACCAAATTTTGTATCAATCCAATTGTAAGTACCAAAAAATGTATTTGTTCCGTGATGATCAACTACGAACACTTTCTTATTGTTGAAAAATTCCTGAAACCTACCAACTCTATCTGGACTGGATACATCAACAACCAACACAACATCTGGATCAAATTTCATTTCACTTACTGTATCATACGATTGTATTTGAGAAACCTCTTCAAATTCATAAAAGTACCAAGGTATTTTCCAGTCAATTCCGGCGATTACTTCTTTCCCAAGCCTTTTCAAACCATACATAGCACTTAGCACAGAACTTACATCGTCTCCGTCTGGCATTATATGACCAACAACAAGAACCTTAAAAGCCGTATTTAATTCTGCAACTATATTTAAGAAATCCCTATTCATTTTCAAACTACCTCCAAAGCCTTTTTGACTATTTCTATGAACTTTTCCTTTACTTCGCTTGCTACTTCCATAACTTCTTCATGAGAAAGAGGCTTCTCAAGTACACCAGCTGCCATATTTGTTGCACAAGAAAGTACTAAAGCCTTGATACCAACATGTGCACAGGCGATTAACTCAGGGACTGTGGACATTCCAACAAGATCTGCTCCTATCTTTCTAAAGGCTCTTATTTCCGCTGGTGTTTCATATGTAGGACCTGTGACACCTACGTAGACTCCCTCTTTTATGTTTGGATAAATTTCCTTTAACCTACCCATCCATATTTTATCGAAGGCACCGAGCATATCTGGAAAACGAGGACCAATATCATCATCATTTGGACCTCTCAAAGGATTTCTAAACATGAAATTTATAATATCCTTAACAATTATAATGTCGCCAGGGTTGTAAGATACGTTAATAGCACCAGCTGCGTTGGTAACGAGCATTCTTTCTATCCCTATTAATTTCAAAGTATGTACAACTATCTTTATGTCGGAAGGTTTCCAACCTTCGTATATGTGAAACCTTCCGCTTAAAACAACAACCTCTTTACCAAACAACGTTCCAAATACAAGTTTTCCCTCATGTCCAGGTGCAGTTGAATAAGGAAAATTTGGTATATCTTGGTACAAAATTTCTACTTTGTTCTCAACAAAATCTGATAGAAAACCTAGTCCAGAACCAAGAATAAGGGCTATTTTTGGATTATTCTTAACCATGGTTTTTATAAAATCAAAAGCTTCTTTTACTTCTCTATCCACCAAAAATCCCTCCTACAATTGCAGTTTACAAGCATAATAGTATAGTTTAAAATATCTGGTGTATTTTAAGTATATTATATCACATGTTTTGTACTTTGAATATTTTTTCAAAGAGGGGTGAACAGTTTATGTTTGAGACAAATTACCCAAGATTGAACATCAGTTTAGATAAAATCATATTCAATTCAAGAAAGATAGCGGAAATGTGTCATAATGCTGGAATAGAGTTAGTAGGTGTAACAAAACTTGTTCTTGCAAATCCAAAAATAGCGAAGGCAATTAGAGAAAACGGTGTTGACAAGCTTGGTGATTCGAGGTTGAGAAACATAATTAGTTTAGTTGAAAACAATGTTCCAGGTCCTTTCCAATTACTTAGAATCCCCATGCTCTCAGAGTTACCAACTGCAGTAAAGTATGTCGATGAAATTTTAGTTTCAATGCCAGCTACAGCATATGAAATAGATAAGATAGCACTTGAACTGCAAAAAAACGTACAGTTAATCTACATGGTCGATGTAGGAGATCTAAGGGAAGGCGTTTGGTTTGAAAACGCGGTTGACGAGATATATGAAGTTGCAAAGAAATTAAAATACGCAAAGATAATAGGAGTAGGTACAAACGTAGGCTGTTATGGAGGAGTTTTACCCACGCTGGAGAATATGAGAATACTCATTGAAATAAAAAGAAAACTTGAAAATCTTCTTGGTTTTGAACTAAAAATAAGTGGAGGAAGTACCGTAACGTTAAAAATGCTTGAAAACGGTACGCTTCCGTCTGGAATCAACCAGTTTAGAGTTGGAGAAGGGTTAATACTGGGAACAGATGCAACAGGTGATAGAGATATACCATATTTACATCAAGATACTGTGATATTAGAGGCAGAGGTAATTGAAGTAGACTATAAGCCATCGGTGCCATACGGGGAGACCGGAAAAGATGCATTTGGCCGGACACCTACGTTTGAAGATAAAGGTTACAGAAGACGTATAATCATCGCAGTTGGTGAACAAGACGTTAAACCAGATGGATTAAAGCCTTTGGACGAATGCCTGAAAATTTTACATGCATCAAGTGATCATTTGATAGTCGATGTCACGGAATGCTACAAAGATTTTAGAGTTGGCGATATTGTAAAGTTCCGCATGAGTTATGGATGCGCACTCAGAGCATTTACAAGTCCGTATGTGGAGAAAGTCTTTGTCTAATTCCCACTATATTTTCTTTGAACTTTTCCCTAAGTTTATCACGTTTCTCTACATAAACTTCTCTATTGGTAATCGGATCTTTCTGTGTATAATACATTGTTGTACTTAACGTACCGGGGGTCGGAGTAAAAATCTGTACTTGCTGTGGTATATACCCCAAATGTTTGATTATGAACTTCTTCAAAAATTCGTTTTCTTGCTCACCTTCACCTGGATGCCCTACTATGAAATAACCAATGACGTACTTTTTTTGTCCCTTTTTCTTTGCTTCTTCTTCAAATATTTTTTTGAATTCAATGAAAACCTCGATAGGTGGCTTTCTCATAAGCTTTAATACTTCAGGGTGCGCGTGCTCCGGAGCGAGCTTGAGTTGTCCTGATGTAAAATCAACAAGTTTTTTAATAATATAATCACAATCGTCTGAATCCATGATGAGATCGTGTCTTATTCCCGAACCAATAAATACATGTTTTACACCTGGTATGAGTTTGATTTTCTCAAGTAATTCAATAAATCTTGCTGCATTATTACTGTTCTTAATCGTCCTACAAACACTGGGATACAGACAATGTTTCTGACATTGCCCTCTTGTTCGCCTAAGATCACAATTGTATCCAAACATATTCGCGGTTGGACCGCCCACATCAACTATTGTTCCACGAAAATCAGGCATTTTTGTTATAATTCTTACCTCTTCCAAAATGGATGACTCACTTCTGGAAACCACATAAGTACTTTGATGATGCGCTATTGAACAGAAAGAACAATTACCAAAACACCCTCTAACAGCTGTGACAGAAAATCTGACTGTTTCGATTGCTTTGACTTTTCCTTGTTTTTCATAATGCGGATGGACTCGTCTCTCATAGGGCAAAAGATACAAATTGTCTAATTCTTCCGTCGTAAGTGGAAATGCCGGAGGATATTGCACAACATATCTCGTGTCTTGTTTTTGAAATAAAATAACATTTTTGAACGGATCGGTTAAGGTTGAAATGTCTAAATATGTCTTTGCGTACAAATCCTTGTTTTCCGACACTTCTTCAAATGAACAAAGTTCGATTTTGTCAAAAGCATCGAAATCTTTTCCTAATTCATTCAAGCTATTTTTCCAGATAACTGTCCCACGTATCCCATCTAAACCTAAACCACTTTCCAATCTTCTTGCAATTTCTAATATTGCTCTTTCTCCCATTCCATACACAAGAATATCTGCTTTTGAATCCACCAATATAGATTTTCTGACTTTATTACTCCACCAATCATAATGTGCGAATCTTCTCAAACTTGCCTCAATTCCACCTATGACTATGACAGAATTTTTGTAAACTTGTTTTATCATGTTGACATATTGGATTATTGCACGATCTGGTCTTTTGTTGTTAAGACCACCGGGTGTGTAATCATCTGTCTTTCTCTTTTTCTTAGATGGCGTGTAATTTGCTACCATCGAGTCCACATTTCCGGAAGTAACACCAAAAAACAAATTAGGTTTCCCAAGTCTTTTTATGTCATCAATACAAGTAGGTTGTGCTATAATTCCAACTTTATATCCCTTAGATTCCAAGAGCCTTCCAAGCAATGCAACACCAAAAGACGGGTGATCAATGTAAGCATCACCCGTCACGAATATAACATCAAGATTTTCCCATTTTCTTTTTACAATCTCCTCAACTGTTGTTGGTAAAAACAATTAATTACCAATCCTCTCGATTATATATTTTCATACTTAGTTCTTTCCCATTCAGTAACATGGATTGAATATTCCCACCATTCACGTTCTTTAATAACTAAGAACTTCTCCAAAATATGTTCTCCCAATACCTCACGAACAAGTTTGCTTTTTTCTGCCTCTATTAAAGCTTCCTTAAGATTACCGGGCAATTTATTTATTCCTCTCTGTACCTTTTCACTTTCAGACATACGGTAAATGTTTTCCTCAACTGCTGCGGGTGGTTCTATTTTATTTTCAATTCCATCCAACCCGGCTGCAAAGATGACTGCAAGGGCAAGGTAAGGGTTACAGGAAGGATCTGGAGCTCTGTACTCAAGTCTGGTAGCTTTTCCTCGAGCTTTCGGAATTCTTATCAATGCCGTTCTGTTTCCTTTACTCCAAGCGATGTTTACCGGTGCCTCATAACCTGGAACAAGCCTTTTGTAGCTATTTACAGTTGGATTTGTTATCGCCGTGATTTCTCTTGCGTGTGTTATTAAACCTCCAATGAAGTATTTCATAGTCTGTGAAATACCATCAGGAGCTTCTGGATCATAAAATGCGTTTTTACCGTCTAAGGTAAAAAGACTCATATGTACGTGCATACCACTACCGTTTACTCCAAAAAATGGCTTTGGCATAAACGTTGCGTAAAGGTTGTTTTTTATAGCTAATGTTTTAATAACCAGCTTAACTGTTTGAACATTATCGGCAGAAATAACAGGTTCAGCATATCTAAAATCTACCTCATGTTGAGAAGGTGCAACTTCATGATGTGTGGTCTCAACATCTAAACCCATTTCTTCCAAATGGACTGAAACTTGTGTCCTAATATGCTCAGCGATGTCTACTGGTAATAAATCAAAATAACTTCCATCGTCTAGAAAGTCGAACACAGGCTTTCCCTTGTCTCTTGGAAGCATAAAAAACTCAACTTCAGGACCTGCATATGCGATAAACCCCATTGAGCGCGCTTTTTCTTCCACCAATTTTAATCTATAGCGTGGATCACCAGTAAAAGGGGTTTCCGGATCATTGTAGACATCACATATGACTCTTGCACTTTTGTAACCATCGAACGTCCAAGGCAAAATTGCAATTGTTCTCAAATCTGGTTTTAAGTACATGTCGGATTCGTGGAGCCTTGCAAATCCTTCCACAGATGAACCATCGAACATTATTCCCGTTTCCAAGGCTGGTGTAATTTCGTCCGATGGAATCTCGACATTTTTCATCGTACCGTTAATATCTGTGAACTGAAGCCTTATGAATCTTACCTCGTTTTCTTCAATAAACTTGTAAACTTTTTCTTTTTCCATACCTTCACCCCCTTGAAGCAATATGGATAAAAGTGAAATACTTTGTAATAAGCACATTTTATAAGTATGCACAAGAAAAATGTCTTTATGCTGTAATTATAATATTTTTTCCAATTTTGTCAATATTTTTTGGTCTTTTCATGTTGTTAACATTTTCACAAATAAGCTTGACTTTCAAAAAAAGCTATTGTAAAATATTATTGCAATTGATTCTCAATTACAATAGAAAAAGTGTAAAAGATTGCGGGTGGTTGTTGTGCGTTTATCGGAGGTACCAGTTGGAACCGTCGTAGAAGTCAGAAAGTTATACAAGTCTGATATTTTACCAAAGTTGCGAGCTGTTGGTATTTTGCCTGGAGTTAAAATACAGATAGTAAAGGCAGCCCCGATGGGCGATCCAAAAATCTACAAAGTTTTCAACAAATTAATCTCTTTACGGAATAGCGAAGCAGAAGTCGTTGAGGTAGATATAATTCAAGACCAACCTTTACCAGCCACCTTCGTCGAACCTGGCAAGTATGTGGTGGTGAACATACAAGCTGGAAAAATGAGCAGATACTTGCTTAGCAAATGTGGAATAGTTGAGGGTGCACTGATAGAAATCAAAGAAGATAAGAAAATAGTTACCAGCGTTGGTACTTTTGACATAGGGTTTGGTAGACTTTCAAAGGTGTTTGTCTCTCCAGCTAAAAATGAACAAGTAATTATAAACAACTGTATACAATTTTTTTGAATATACCGTTTAAAATGGAGGGACAACTATGGTAATAACTGTTGGATTAGTAGGAAATCCGAATGTAGGAAAAACAAGCTTATTTAATAGACTTGTTGGAGCAAGACAGTATGTGGCTAACTGGCCCGGTGTGACAGTAAGCAGAATAGAAGGTGCAACTTCTTATAAAGATCATACATTGCATTTTATAGATTTACCTGGCGTATATACTCTTTCTGCTACCTCCATAGATGAAAAAATCACCCGGGATTTCCTTTTACTTACTCCACCAAATGTTACAGTTGTTGTTATAGACAGTGTAAGTCCTGAGCAAGGTATGTATTTGCTCTTGGAGGTTTTGGAACTTGGTTTGAACGTTATCGCAGCATTCAACGCAGTAGATGAAGCTAAGAAGAAAGGCGTGCATTTTGATAAAAATCTTCTTCAGGATTCCTTAGGAATACCTGTTATCCTAACATCGGCACACTCTGGTGAAGGAATTAACGAATTAAAAGATACAATAATAAGTGCATTCAAAAATAACTATCGACCAAAATTTCTCGATTATGGTTACAAGATAGAGTCATTGGTAAAGTCACTAGAAGGTTGCTTTGGACAAGAATATAACAAGAGATTCTTTGCTTTAAAATTGCTCGAAGGTGATGAGCTTGCCAAGAGTAAAGTCTCTTATTGTGAGTTTAGGCTTGACGAAAGTGCAGAAGAGATAGGAGTCGATATAGCCAAATGTAGATACGAATATATAAACTCAGTTTTGTCGGTTTGTATGCAAAAGTCATCAGCTACTATTACTGATATAGAAGCTATAGATCACGTTTTGACTCACAAATACCTTGGAATTCCAATTTTTTTATCGCTCTTGTACTTAGCTTTCAACTTTACATTTAAAGTTTCAGAACCCCTTGTTAACTTACTCGAATTTTTGTTCGGCAAGTTAGCTGAAACATTTGGCAATTCGACACTCATAACCTCGCTAATTTCAGATGGTGTAATAAATGGTGTAGGAAGTGTTATTTCGTTCGTCCCAAGCATATTCGCATTGTTCTTAGCCCTTGGAATAATGGAAGAAAGTGGATATTTACCAAGGATAGCGTTTTTAATGGACAAATTGATGTACTCCCTTAGATTGACTGGAAGATCTTTTATGACGTTATTGCTTGGCTTTGGTTGTAACGTTAGTTCCGTTATGGCTGCGCGTGGACTCTCGGATGAAAGAGAAAGAATTACGACAATATTAGTATCCCCTTTCATAAGTTGTAATGCCAGAATACCAGTTTACTTGATGATAATCAATGTGGCCTTTTCCCAGCGTAAAGCAGAGACTTTTTTCTTTATTTACATTCTTAGCATAATACTAACGGCTATATCATCAAGGGTTGTCAACCGTGTGGTATTAAAGGGAGAAAATGTACCATTCATTATGGAAATCCCGCGTTACAGATTTCCAAAACTTTCAAATATACTCACATACGTGTGGAACAGGGGAAAGCATTTTCTGCAAAAAGCTGGTACAATCATTTTCTTTGTGAGTATTGTGGTATGGGCACTTACTTATTTTCCGAACCCTGATAACATAGAGAATAGTTTAGTTGCTACGATTGGCAAAAATCTTGAATTCATGTTCAAACCTCTTGGCTTTACCTGGCAAACAGTGGCCGCATTGGTCTTTGGTGGTGTTGCAAAGGAGATTATTGTATCATCCTTTGCTCAGTTTTACGGTAGTATAGAGAAAGTAGTCTTGCATCCAATTACAGCTGTAACACTAATGGTATTTACATTGGGTTATATACCATGTTTTGCCACACTTGCAGCAATTAAATCAGAGACTGGTAGTAGTAAATATGTTATATTTTCCGTGGTTTATAGTTTCAGTATTTCATATGTTCTTGCATTGTTGGTTAATTTCATCGGGAGGTTATTAATATGAAAACAGTCAACATAACTCTATGGTTTTCAATTTTAATTTCCTTTTTAGTAGTTATATTGTATTTTATGCAGAAAGATTATGTATTTTCAGTTGTTTTGCTCACATTTTCTTTTGTATTTCTATCTGGATTTAGAGAATTTGGGAAATCCTCTGTATCTTATAAAATTGCACATCTTTACGTCGGAAGTATTTTATTTACCATAGCTGCTGGTTACACGTTATTAGATTTTATTTTCTCATTTATAAATGTTCTTTTCGGAGAACCTGTTGATAATCCTACCTACGCTGATGTTTTATTATGGGGGCTTGGACTTTACAGTCTGTTCAACATTTACAGGTTAAGAAAATTTGCCCTAAAACCGGGTAAATTTGGAAGAAGATAAAGTTTTTGAAGAAATTGAAAGTTGCGTTTTAAAAATTGATGCGGTATAATGAAAACGGAAGTTAAAGTAAATAATCCTCCTTATGTATGTCCAAGGGAAGTCCGGTGAAAATCCGGAGCGGGGCCGCCACCGTGAGTGGGGACGAAATCCACAAAATACCACTGGCGTTAGCTGGGAAGGTGTGGAGAGTAGGAAGATCCACGAGCCGGGAGACCTGACATACATAAGAGGGAAGCCATCCACCACGAAGCCTGGGGATGGCAAAAAAATTTTTGTAAAAGGAGGATGTGCGAAGATGTTGAGAAAGGTTAGCTTTTTGATGGTTCTACTACTAACCGTTTTATCCCTGGCAATAGCGGTTGTGGATGACGCTGGTAGAATTGTAAACATACCTATGCCACCAAGAAGGGTAGTTTCAGCAGCTCCAAGTGCAACAAGATATTTACAAGCACTCGGTTTAGAAAACAGAATAGTGGGTGTCACTGCTTGGGATAGTTACAAGAAAGCTGAAAACATAGGTAACATGGTACCACTCAATATTGAAAAGATTTATTCGCTCAAACCTGATTTAGTAATTACATTCGGAGGCTTTCAATTCCCCGAAGTAGACAAGCTTGAAAAGGCGAAATTGACAGCTTACGTTCTAAATGCCAACACATTGACAGACATAATAAAAGCAGTGGGACAACTTGGAGCGATTTTTAACGTTAAGAATAAATCAGACAAGCTCATAGAAGAACTTAGAGCAAAGATGGTGGAAATTGGGCAGAAAACTTCAAAAATACCCTTAGAGAAAAGACCCAGCGTATTTTTCACAATAACAGTTCCTGACGAAAAAGTCAAAGAGCTGTGGACTGCTGGCACGGGTTCGTACATGAACGAACTAATAGTAATATCTGGTGGCAAAAACATAGCTGCACCGTATTCTGGAAACAACGGCTGGCTTTCTGTAAGTTGGGAATGGCTTGTTCAACAAGACCCTGATGTTATTATTATAGGAGCTTATGGTGATGTCAAAGCTGTTGAACAATCGGTTAAAAGTCACTCTATCATGAAAAACCTCAAAGCTGTTAAAAACAATAGATTGCTAGTTGTTGATGGTGATGAAGTTAGCCAAGCTGCTCCACATATTTTCAAATACATGGATGTATTTTATAACTTCTTTTATGGAGGAAAGTGAGTTTGAATAATATAAGAAAATTTATTGTAAAAACAGGGAGATTTTCTCTCCCTGTTATTTTTGTGGTTGTATTTTTTATCAACCTATCTTTTGGAACAGTAAATGTCCATATTTTAAAGCTGTTTAGATTAATATTTGAAGACAGTGCTGAAAAATATATGATTTGGAATTTAAGGTTTCCAAGAGTACTTATGGCAACGTTAACAGGAATAGCTTTGGCCGTTGTAGGAAATGTATTCCAGGCAATTATGAAAAATCCATTAGTTGATCCTTATCTTGTTGGTACATCAGCTGGAGCAAGTTTTGGAGCATTGCTTGCGGTTTATTTTCTTGTAAATACAACTCTTCACGTTAGCATACCAACTATGAGCTTTATTTTTGCAGTTTTAGCCTCGTTTCTCACGATAACACTAGCCAAGAAAGAAGGTGTAATACCTGTCGTACATCTTGTTTTGAGCGGTGTACTTGTCAGCACAATGTTCTCGGCAGGTAGTATGCTACTGCTTAATATAGCAAACAAAACACTTGTAACAGGTCATGTATGGCTTTTTGGTTCCTTTTCCGGTCTGACGATTAAGGATACTATTCTACCTTCCATATCTCTGCTGATCTTTGTCTTTTTTGCACTCGCTTACAGCAAGCAGCTCGATGCAATGACATTGGGTGAAAAGGAAGCAAAAAGCTTAGGCGTAAATGTAGAATTTATCAAGTGGTTGTTCTACTTACTTGGCTCATTTGTTACCGCTGTATTCGTTTCAAAAACAGGTGTGATAGGTTTTGTCGGATTGATAGTTCCTCATATGGCGAGAATAATCGCTGGGCCAAAGCATAAAAACAACATCATCACCACTATGTTCATAGGTGGAATGTTCATGTCTGTTTGTGACACCTTGGCAAGAACCATCCTGAACCCTGTAGAAATTCCAGTTGGTATAATAACCTCCCTCATAGGTGCTCCATTCATGTTTTGGCTAATGAAAGTAAAAGGAAAATGATGTGCCTTAGCCCTTCTTGTAATACAATTGTGGTATAATACTGTCATAGCTAACACATAAATAATAATTTACACAGCCAATAGTATTATATCTACTCTTTTGAGTAGAACAATTTGTATCTTGAACCAAGGTTCTTTGAGAAATCCGATAAATTAAAGTTTTTGCAAAAAATACCTGCTCTCTGTTTTTAAAGTTGTTTTCAATCTATTGAAAAAACACGTGTTAGAAGGAGGGACTTTTTATATGAAAAAGAGGTATCTTCATCTTTGTGCTTATGGATTGCTTGTGGTAATGATTTTCTTAGTGTCTTTACTTGTGAATTCTTGTGTAGTACAACAAACTCCACAAATAACTTCTCTCTTATACGAAGGTAAAGATTATAAGAACGAAAACTTTTTAGAAATAAAAAGAACCAAAGAAATTGAAGTAAAAGTAACAGGTGTCAACGGAGGAATTTATTTATGGAAAATAGACAACATTGTTTTCGTTAATGAACAAGGAAAAAACAAAATAAAATTCAAAGATTATGAAAGTTCTTCGGAGCTGAAAAACAGACTGAGTGAAGAATTTTTTAAGACACCACACCAGTTGACAATATCTGTAAGTAGTAATAACAAAACAGCAAGTATCACGAAACAAATCAAGATAATAAACGAAGCACCAGAAATAACAATAAATCCGGACAAGATAGGACCTGAAACCTCGGTTGTAAACGTTAAAATAATCGATCCGGAAAATGACATTATAGCGATTTCTAATACTGAAATAGTAGACACAAATGGAAAAGTTTATTGGTCAGCTAAGGAAACAGAACTAAATATAAACCTCACATCACTTAATCTCGTGCCAAATGTTTATATATTGAGAGTTTATGCAAAAGATCAATACGGCGCAGAGGCAAAATTGGAAAAATATATAAGACTAAAGCAAACATATTCAATAATAGCTGTCAGATATGAAGAAAAAAACCTTAGGTACTATGACGAGCCATTTGTTGTAAATCGTTATGGCAAGTTTAAAGTTACAACTGATATAGATACCAAAGCAACTTACAAGATAGAAATTGGAGAACTTAGTTATATAAATTTGGATTCCATAACAACTAATTCAACAGAAGTGTCCTTCGAACTGAAAAAATACAATAACAACAAGGATGTACCTTGGGATGAATACTTCAGCAAAGACAAGGTAGTTAACTTAAAGATTGATTTATATAACGATAAGGGCATTCTCCAAGACTCGTTTGTCAAGAAGATCAAGATAATAAACGAAGCGCCTTTGATCAAAGTTGATGTAGATCCAATGTCAAAGACCACAAGATACGCTACTGTAACGATCGTTGAGCTTGACAATGACGATGTCCAATCCACAATAAAATTGATAAGAAAAGGTAATCCAGATACGGTTATCGAAGAAAAAATTAACGTACTTAGCTGGTCAAAAAGAGTAGACACCTTAGACAAAGGTTTGTATGAAATACATGTAGAAGCCAAGGACAAATTTGGCAAATCGAATAACGTTTCAGAGGGTATAAATTCATCACCTGTGAATGAAATACTAAGAGTCAAATACGAAGGACAAAGCATGGAATACATGCAAGAACCTGTGAAGGTAAACAGAGTAGGAGAATTTGATATTGATGCAAAAGACACAACAAATGCAAAATACACTGTCAAAATCGATAAGATAACATTACTCAATCAATCTACAGCAGATACTTTCAAGCTAAAGGATCACAATAGTAAGCTTGAGTTAAGTAGTGACTTCTTCAATATGAATCATACACTCACAATAGAACTTTACAGCCAACAAAATGGCTCAACTGTTTTACAAGATTCGTTCACAAAAACAATCAAAATTGCAAATTTACCACCAAAGATCGAATTTAACTACGACAATGTTTCTAAGATTTTAACCGTAACGATTTCTGAACCAGAAGGCGATAATATCGTGTATAAACAAGGTCAACTAATCGATTCTTCTGGAAAGGTAATATCTACTTGGACAGACCTTTCTAAAGAAATAAACGTTGCTTCTCTTCCAAGAGGGAATTACACAGTTGTTGTTATGGCAAGAGATGAATTTGGTGCCGAACAAGAAAGAAGGCAGGAGATAACGTCTTTAACTTACCAAAATAATCCACCATCTGTTTCTATTTTGCAACCTTACAATAATGAGAAAACACCGGTTTCTCTCACTGCACGCTGGAGGGGACAAGACCCTGATAATGGAGATGTTTTAAGATACAAGCTTGTGTTAAAAACAAATGGAACCGATGTTTTAACAATCGAAACTACTTCAACAGAAGCAATATTACCGAATCTTAATTATGACACAACATATTCTATTCAAGTAACAGTGTACGATTTACAAAATGCTTCTTCAACAGCACAAGTTACCTTCAAAACAGTTTCTTCACCAAGATATTCGTATATCCTTTCAAAAAGTTTTGACGGTAAATCAGTAATAAATATAGCAAATACCTATAGTCTTCCAACTGTAAAAATAGAAGGTTTTGTCGCTTTGATTGATAATGTATCATTCACTGATTTTGATGTGGCCGAAGATTATATCTATGCTGTCGGAGGTACGAATCTTTATGTTATAAACGCTTCCGACAAGTCTAATCCAAAAATCGTGAAAAAGGTAGACCTTGGGACAACTCTTAGTGCCATTAAAATCTACAAGAACTACGCGATCATTGGTGAAGGAAGCAACGGAATTCGCCTTGTTGATCTTACAAATCCATCAGAACCAATATTGACAAGTAAAAACTTTGGAAAGACATTAAAAACATTTACTTTACCTGTAAATTCTGTGTTTAGCAAGACAAGTAAGACAACAAACTCTAAGATAAATATTACACAGGGTAAAATAATGACTATAAAGCTGGCTGCTGACAGCGCTTACATTGCTAACAACATTGGTGGACTACTTAGACTAAATCTATCAAACGTTCCAAATATTACAATAAATGATATAAGATTAATTTACGACAACCAAATCAACGATCTGGAAATAGGTCAGTTCAATAACGAACAAGTCATAGCGCTCGCCGTAGGCAAAGATGTGAAGTATGTGAAACTTGCAGATGCGGAAAGATCTGATGGAGAATTACCTCCAGCCTCCATCACGTCTTTGTCAGGTGGTACATTTGATACAGAAGTGAAAGGCGTAAGAATATACAACAATAGTTTGTACGCATTTACAATCGACAGAATTAGAAAATGGACAAATAACACATCAGGGAATAACATCGAATACGAACCAGGCTCTCAATTCAATGACTTGCTCTTTGTGGGTGATAATTCAGTTGTCTTAGATGGTGGTAGAGGTTTAATTACATATAGAAATGATTCAAAATACGAACCAGATAAGATGTACAAATTACTTGATTTAAACTATATCAACAACTTCTTGTTTGGTGTCGGCGATGGTTTTTATTGTAACGGACTTTACGTTATAGATTTAAGAAACGTGCTTGAACCTACTGTTCGTCGTTACGATACTGGCGAATACTTTAACAAAATCGATGTGAAGTTGAAAGCTGTACCAAAAACTAGTTCCGAAAAAGTAGCTAAAATAGTCGTTGCAAACACTGAGACAATATCTGCCAAATTGTACGATTTCGATTACGCAAATTTAACTTTATCACAAGTAAAATCGTTGAATCTCACAGGTTACCAAGCTTTATACGATGTCGCAATAGATGCACAAGGAAGAGCTTATGTACTTGGTCGTAAAGCAGGCAACAATATTATTGAGATCTTCGATCAAAATGGTAATACAATAAGGTCATCGGTCTTACCAGTTAATGTTGATCAACGAATACCAAAAATAAGCGTTCCGATGCAAGAGGCGGTTGAACCGAGAAGTATACAAGTCGTTGTTGATTATTTGTCACAATCTCAGAATCCTTCCTATTTACTTGTTACATGTGGGAGAGCGGGAACAATTAGATACAAATTGGGTGTAGATTCCAGTGGTAATATAACAAGCTTGTCACAAGACTTGGAAATTCCAACTACGTACTACGTTGTGGTTGAAGAACAAGGAGGGGGAACGTATAGACTTCAAAGGTATAACCCAGGTATAGATTCCGCTGTAGCAGTAGACAAGTATTTTGACAGAATATTCATCGCAGATGGTGACTATAACGGAATTTGGATACTTGATAGAAACGGTACAAACTTAATTGAAAAAGAAAGCGATGATTTAAGTAAAACCCCGTTGTTTGCGGGTGCGCCAGCAAGAAATATTTCATGGTTTGGCGATTTGCTCTTTGTTTCAGGTGGTGGAAGTGGTGTTAAAATAGTAAGTATTAGAAATTTAGGAGCATTTGATGCTACGCGTGACATTATTAGTATTCCTTTTAACGGACTGACTTATGCATTCCATACTGAGGCAGATGCAAGAATCATGGTCGTGGGAAGTGATAAAGGTTTGTTACTGTACGATATATCTGAGTTCCCAGTTGTTAAACCTATCTCAACACTGAACTTACCAATGTTTAAAATAATAAGCAAATAAGCTAAGACAAGCCCTCTTTACGAGGGCTTGTTTTATTATCTCTTAACTACGTTTGTTTTTGATGATATAATTTAATTTTAGATCCATAAATCAAATTGGGGAGGAATATATAGTGATAAGAGCTATCAATCTCACAAAAAAATTCGGAGATTTTACAGCAGTAAACTCAATAAATCTGGAGGTTAAAAAGGGAGAGATCTTTGGTTTCCTTGGTCCAAATGGTGCGGGTAAAACCACAACTATTAGAATGCTTACTGGTGTATTGAGACCTACTTCCGGAATTGTTGAGATACTGGGGATGGACATGAAGACCCACGAAATAGAGATTAAAAGAAGGATAGGTGTTGTTCCTGATGAACCAAGGATATACGAACATCTTAAAGGGAGCGAGTTTCTGGATTTTATAATCTCAGTGTACAGATTAGATAAAAGCAGTCTACATTCCAGAATAGGAGAACTATGTAAAGTTTTTGGTATAGATTATCTTGATAAATTTGTTGGAGAAATGTCGCATGGGATGAAACAAAAGCTTATGCTGGTTTCTGTGTTGATGAGAAAACCGGAAGTGCTTTTCTTGGACGAGCCAACGGTCGGTCTTGATGCAAGAAGCGCGAGGATTTTAAAAGAACTTTTAAGAAAATACGCAGAAGAGGGAACAACTGTATTTATGACTACTCATATACTCGAGATAGCGGAAAAAATGTGTGACAGAGTTGCAATAATTAACAAAGGACAAATTATTGCAGAATCGAGTATAAATGATTTGAAAACTAAATATGGTAGTTCCTTGGAAGATATATTCCTTACCCTGACCGCTTCCGAAGATATAAAAAGTCTTGTTGACGAATTGTGAAATTTTGGGAGTGATATTCTATGAGAGAGCTTGGGTTGTTGATGAAATACATTGGGCTATCAATAAGTGGTGTTCCGCACAAAAGAAAGAGTGTTAAAAAAATAAATTATGCTCGGAGATATCTGGTTTCACTTTTACTCGGCAGTTTACCGATAGGTGTGTTTATCTATATTTCAAATTACGAGTTGTATAGCAAGCTTTACAACCAGCTAAAAATATTCCCTCAGGTTCAACAAGTTGGCACAATGATGTATTTAATGAGTGTGACAATGTTCTCTCTTTTTTATATCGTTGGATTTGTTGGAACTGGAATGTATGCCTTCTCAAAAAGCGAGGAAATGGAGTTTCTTCTTACACTGCCTATAAACAGGAGAGTACTTACTATTTATAATCTGATAGTTTCACTATCAAGTCAACTTGTAACTGTTGTTTTCCTTTTAGGAGCTACTCTTGGATACATGAGCGGTTTTAAGAATTATTCAGTTGATTTCATTTTGAGAACTATTTTGCACTTTTATTTCCTGACCTCGATGTCTGCACTATTTTCAGTGCTTGGAGGCGGTGTTAGTTCAAAGAGTTTCGTGAGAAAACTGAATGTGATTATAACTTTATTTTTGATATTTATTTATCTGGGTTTCATGTATCTTCAAGATATTGATGTAGAAAAACTTGGAAAAAATGCAAATATTGCAAGGTGGCTATCGTTTACAGCATCAAAGTGGAATGTAATTACTTGGTCTTATTCAGAAAACAAAATTTTATTGAGTATGTCGATAGTTATTTCTCTTGTTTCTACGCTACTTTTTTGGTTTTATTCGGAAAAAGTAGTTTACGAAAGTGATAGAATAAAACTTAAGAATAATCTAAAAGTTAAGGATTACGTCAAAAAAGGCAACTATGCTTCGAGAATTGGTGCAATCTTGTGGAAGGATCTTAAGTTATTGTTAAGAAACGAGCAGTTTATTTTCTTAATATTGTACCCATTAGCATTTGGAATTTTCATGATCTTGATTTCAGGATATTCTATAAGTTCAACAATGCCATTTATAGCTATAGCAGTATTCTACTGTGCGATGGAATCGGGTTTGATTACTATGAATGAATTTAAATACAAGGAATTACTAATGACTTTACCTACAAAAAGACGAACTATTATAATGCCAAAGTTGATCGTGCCAGTTTTGTTGAATATGCTTTTGTTTTTCTTAATTAATGTCTTTGCTTTAATATTCGGTAGGTTTAACAAAACAACGCTTTATTTTATACCAATTTCAACATTACTTTTTGCTCTTAGTGCACTAATTGGATCATATTACAGTATCACAAAGCCGGGGAAAGCCAAAAATCAGCCGTTTTCAATGTCTGCTACATTTATGATAGAAGGTATCACTATAGGACTTGCATTTGGAATGATTTATCCAACGAGTATCTTGTTTTCCAAAAATGTTGTTAGAGGATTAAGAATTTACGTTTCCTGGATTGTATTCATTTCATCTCTATTGTTAAGTTTTGTACTTTTGTATGTGTATTATCGTAAACTCAGAAAAATACTGGGGTCAAACGAAATTTGAAATTCAAAAAAGTACCGCAATCGCGGTACTTTTTTCGATCAACTTCTATATTCTCCATATTTCATGATATTCATGAGCTGTATCGCAGTATTCGCATACAAATTTACCATCTACCTGAACGAACGATGAATAAACGTTTTCCCCATGTAATGGATTTGTAATACAATTTTCGTTCTTACACCTTATCTCTTCAAAATTGTATATTCTTGGAGGAAGTTCTAATCTGTATTTTTCTGTGACTCTTGCATCTTTGATTATATTCACAGTTGTGTGCGGTGATATAGCTGCAAGTTTTTTTATTTCTTTAAATGATAAGTACCTATTTGGTAAGCTTATGTATCCTTTGAAGTTTCCATCTGCTGATTTGAAGATTCCATCTGCGCTATCAATATCGTACAATTTCAGTATTTTTCTTATTTTAACTATCGTACTGTAGATTTCTTCTGGAGATTTACCCTTGGCAATATGATCGATGACTGTGCCATTATCTACAGGTTTTATTCCTCTTTTACCCTCTTTTTGTACACCCTTAGTACCATCTGTAATTGGAGCCGGAACTATAAAATCGTCTGGCTTTTCCTCATTTTTAACTGTGGTATCAAAAGGCGCTTCAAGTGCTCCACCTAGCATTGATAAAAGGATTACCCTAACCCAGTAACCGTTAATAGCTTGGTGTTCCCATCCGTTTAACGGTAGTGTATCAAGAAAAGTGGGGATCTCAGGATCCACTTTTGGCCGTGGTAGAGGATGGTAAAATTTCGTACCTTCCAAAATCTTTTCGAGCATGTCTTTTCTAAATGTAACGGCTTTTTTAAGCATTTGTGCTTTCTCAAGGATATCTTCGCCCATCCTCTCAAGTTGTAATCTGGTAAAATACCAGATCAAAGCAGGTCTTGTGGAAGATAGATACTCGTCCAATGAAGAAAATGTGTTAACTTCAAATCCATTTCTTTTCATTTTTTCTACATAACTCTTTGGCATTTGTAGCTCTTGGGGAGCAACCAAATCAACTTTGACGTTCTTAAATACTTTTAACCCGTCTGCTTTTGAATGCACGGTCCGTCCATGTAATAAATCCCCCACTAAAGCTATGTGAATATAGGAATTGTCAAAATTCATCTGTTCAAGAAAAGTGAACTCATCGAGCAACTCTTGGGTCGGATGTTCGTGTTTACCATCTCCACCATTTATGAATGCTGGCTTTGGTATGCCATGTCTTTCGGCAAATTCTCCAACTTTTTGCTCAAGTAACCTACAAACACCTTCAAGTCGTGTTCTTAAAATGAATATTGAATATTCGCTGTAGCCTGTTAACATATTGAAGGTATCCACATAACTTTCTTGCTTATTAAACGAAGAATGTTCAGAATCAAAGATATTTACCTTCGCGTTTTTATGAAATCTTGCCGCGTTTATAAAAGATTCTTTGGTTCTTGTTGATGGTTCAACAAAAACAATATAGATTCCTGTGTCACGCTTGATTTGAAAATCAGAGACATCTTCTTTTCTTTTAATCATTTCTTTCAACTTCTTAGTGTTCTGATACAAAAAAAGCTGCTCTTCAACTGAAAAGTCATTGATAACCGCAAGTGTTCTACCAAGAAAATCGTGTTTCATGCTTCCTCCCCCCACGTTTTTAAGTACAATTTCTTTATATTAAACCTTTGAGTATTATACCACAATTAAAGAAATTATCAAAAATAAAGAAGTAATTATAACAGCTGCAACGTTACTTTTGCTGGACTACACATTGTATTTTTTCATGCCAATCAAATATAAGAATCTTGAGATGATTATCAAAATCACAATTCCAGCTAAAATCAATATAATCGGAGGTATTTTGAATAAACCGTATAAAAGAAAAATGGTTAGTGAAACCATAGCTGTTGTAAGAGCGTATGGAATTTGTGTATTTACGTGATCCATGTGGTCTGCCCCAGAAAATATCGAAGAGAGTACAGTAGTATCCGATATAGGCGAGCAATGGTCACCAAATATCGCCCCAGCGAATACTGTACCCGCCATCACTGTTACAGAGAAAAAAGGTTCGCCTGTAATTTTGTAAGCTATAGGTACCGCAAGTGGCGTCATGATGGCCATTGTACCCCATGACGTACCTGTAGCAAATGATATAACCATTGATATGAGAAAGATGATTGATGGTACAAATGTAAACTTAGCATCTTCCTTAATAAGGGAAACAACATAATCTGCAAGTTTCATATCTTTTGTTACCGTACCAATGGACCAGGCAAGAACAAGAATAGCACACGCAAGTAGCATCAATTTCAAACCATCTAAAAACGTTTTCATCATTTCGGAGAGGCTCATCAATTTAAACATAGCAGCTATTCCCATACCAGTCAAAACCATAGCAAAAGCTCCCCACAACAGTGCCGTTGCAGCATCTGCATTACCAAGTTTGTCAATTAAAGTTGTCCCCCCTCCTTTGGCACCAGTGTGATAAAATCCCCAAAGTGTGACACCAATAAGGGCAAGAATAGGAAGAATAAATGTTAGGATCATAGGTTTAGTTTTAAGGGGTTCACCAAGTTCAAAATCTACATTCAGCATTGGAACCGCTCCGTCTCTATAGGTTTTTCCCTCTTTTCTTGCTCTAAGCTCTGCTTTCAACATTGGTCCAAAATCCCATTCGGTAATTGCAATCAAACCAACGAATAGCACAGTAAATATGCAGTAAAAATTAAATGGTATGCTTCCGAAAAATGCTTTTATTGGAGCTATTTCTGTGATATTGGCTGCTTCCATCCCTTTTTGAATCATAGATAATTGATAGGCTATCCAGTCTGATATGAAGAAAGTTGCCACGGGTGCTGAGGTCGAATCAAGAATGTAGGATAGTTTTTCTCTTGAAATTTTATGTTCTTCAAATATATCTCTTGTAACATTTCCAACGATGGCTGCATTAATATAATCGTTGAAAAAAACAATAATTCCGAGCAGCCAAGCCATTACATTCGCTGTTTTACGCGATTTGATCTTCCTTTTCGCCCAGTTGGAAAGCGCCGTACTACCGCCGAGTTTCCAAATGAATGCTATACCGGCTCCCATCAATAGGTTAAAAAGTAATAGTTTAGCATTCCATTCATCTGCCATTGAACCAATAATTTTTTCAAGAGAGTATCCTACAGCTGATACGGGATTAAATGAATTCAAAAGTAATCCGCCCGTGAATATGCCAAGAAACAACGAAAATAGTACGTTTTTTGTGATAAAGCTTAACATGATCGCTACAAGTGGTGGTAAAATAGCCCATGCAGTTCCTTCCATTAACTACACCTCCCCAAAAGAATGTACCTTTGCTCAAAATCTTATGACATTATACCACATACACCAGCGAATAATGCATTTTCGAAAATCTTGTAACATTGAAAACTTATGGTATAATTTTTCATTGATCTAGAGATATCAATGAAAGGAGATCTTATATGCATTATCCACTCCCGAGCTGGGTCTATGAAAGTGTTGTATATCAGATTTTTCCGGACAGATTTGCAATTGGTAATGGCAAAAATGTATACGATAAGGCGCATCTATACACAAAGCGTGGAGGAAAAGTTGTTGACTGGAACACCTTACCAAAGCATAAACCAAACATCGAGCATTGCTTTGAGTTTTGGGGAGGAGATTTGTGGGGGATTGCCGAAAAACTTGACTATATCAACGACCTTGGTGCTAATTTAATATACACAACACCCATCTTTTTATCTCCATCAAATCATAAATACGATACGGCTGATTACATGAAAATTGATCCGCAATTTGGTGGCCAAAGAGCTTTTATACATTACTTAAAACGAGCGAAAGAGCATGGTTTTAAAGTAATGCTTGATGGTGTTTTTAACCACTTGAGCAAAGAAAACAAGTGGTTTCAAAATGCGCTAAAAGGAAAAAGAAAACATCTCGCAAAGTTCTCAATTTATGAAGATGGATACAGAGCATGGCACAATGTCCCAGATATGCCAGAGTGGAACTGGGAAGAGACTTCTGTGAGAGAATATCTATTGAATGTTGTCGAGTATTACTTGAGACTTGGAACAGATGGTTGGAGACTTGATGTTGGTTTCGATGTTGGATATGTCAACAACGCAATTATTACTTCAAGGGCCAAATCTGTATCAATTGAGAAATATGTTGTTACAGAAACGTGGAACTTCCCTTCAAATTGGGAAGTAGTAGATGGTATCATGAATTATCATTTTCGAGAAAGTGTTATTGGTTGGTTAAAAGGAGATCTAAAAAATCTAGGTAGTGTTTTACAAGATGCATACAATTCTACACCAAATATATATGGTTGTTGGAACATGCTCGATAGTCATGATACACAAAGGATAGCAACTGTATTACCAGACAAAAGCCTGCGTAAATTGGCAATTGTAATTCAGTTCACGTATCCTGGGGTGCCATTTGTATATTACGGAAGTGAAATTGGTATTGAAGGTGGTTGGGATCCGGAAAATAGAGCACCAATGATCTGGGACGAGAGTAAGTGGGATAATGAATTACGTGATTTTTACAAGAAAATCATCTCAATAAGAAAGAAGGAAATTGCACTAAAGGTAGGACAGTTTAAAGTCCTAAGCGAGGAACCTCTTGCGTTTTTAAGAAAAACTCCTTACGTACTTGATGATATAATTGTTATAGTTAACAAGGGAAAAAAAACAGAATGCACCCTTTCAGTTCCAGATGGCCGATTACTCGCTGGTACGTGCTTTGTCGATTTGTTCACAAATGAGGAATTTTACATAGTAGGTGGCGTTTTGAGAACTAATGTCCCCGAAAAAGGATTTAGAATACTAAAAGCAGTAAATAAAATTAGAGGAAGTTACAATCAGTACAAGAGAATATATTAATTACTTTTAAAAGGTAGCCAAAAGGCTGCCTTTTTAATTTCTACGGATAACCCTTGAGTCTAATAGAAAGCAACAAATGCAACTTGGAAAGTATGTATACAATGAAAATTAATATTATTAATACAGTAACTAATACACTACCCTTACGCATGTGTTCACCTTCCCATACCAAACTCACTCTAATTTGTATTATATCTCAACCAACATTGCTAGGTAAAGCTTATTTTCTCTTTGCAAAGTAAAATTAATAATTTATTCGTTGAAAATGTTTATGTATATGATACTTTATTAAATGAAGAATAGATACTTTTGGCTGAAAATCAAATTTTTATACTCACAATCAGAATTTATAACTAACAATTGCCGTGGGGGTGAAAAGGAATGGAAGACATATTAAGAGAAGAAGAAAGGCAAACAGTAGTGGTTCTCGATTTTGGTTCCCAGTATACACAGTTAATTTTAAGAAGAATCAGAGAATTAGGATTTTACAGTGAACTTCTCCCATTTGATGAACCATGGGAGAATGTTGAAAAGCTATCTCCTGTGGCTTTTGTCTTATCAGGTGGTCCTGCAAGTGTGTACGATGAGGGCGCTCCTAAAATTCCTGAATACGTCTTTGAGAAAAATCTACCGGTTCTTGGAATATGTTATGGCTTACAAGCATTGGTTCATCAACTTGGTGGAAAGGTTGAGAAATCTGTGCATCGTGAATTTGGACCTGCAAAACTCGAAGTAAAGAAATCTGTTGGTATATTTGAAAATATACCTGATAGCTTTACAGTTTGGATGAGTCACTCTGACAGAGTTGAGAAATTACCAAAAGATTTTGAAGTCTTAGCTGTAAGTGAGAATTCACCGTACGCAGCTGTAAGAAGTAGGGATGGAAAATATTACGGAGTTCAATTCCATCCGGAAGTTTCGCATACACAGTATGGAAAAAACATCTTAGAAAATTTTCTAAGAAACGTAGCAAAGTTGCAACCAAATTGGACAATGTCAAATTTCGCCTTTCATATGATTAATGAATTAAGAAGTAAAATTGACGGCAGAGTAATACTTGGTTTGTCAGGAGGAGTTGATTCTTCTGTTGTTGCAATGTTACTTCACAAAGCCATACCGGATAAGTTTATTCCTATATTTGTGGACACAGGACTGTTAAGAAAAAACGAAGGAAAGGAAGTTGTAAACCAGTTTGAACAAATAGGTATAAAAGTTCATTATGTAGATGCCTCCGGGAGGTTTTTAAAAGCACTTGAAGGGGTTGAAGATCCTGAAGAAAAAAGAAAAATTATAGGACACACCTTTATAGATGTTTTTTATCAGGAGGCAATGAAATTGAAAGAAATGTGCGGGGATATAAAATATTTAGCGCAAGGTACACTTTATCCAGATGTTATCGAAAGCAAAGTTTCAGAAAGAAAGGCAGGAGCAAAGATTAAAACTCACCATAATGTTGGAGGATTACCGGAAACTCTACCATTTCAGATTATAGAACCTCTCAGGTACCTTTTTAAAGATGAAGTCAGGGTATTGGGCAAGGAACTTGGCCTTCCTGAAAGCATTTTACAGCGTCATCCATTTCCTGGTCCGGGATTAGCGGTAAGAATTATAGGACCTATCACAAGTGAATCTGTTAAACTTTTACAAGATGCAGATTATATATTTATTCAAGAGCTAAAAAAATGGGATTTGTACAATAAGGTTTGGCAAGCATTCGCTGTACTTTTACCAGTCAAATCTGTAGGTGTTATGGGAGATTATCGAACATATGAAAACGTTGTTGCACTAAGAGCCGTCGTAAGTGAAGATGGAATGACTGCAGATTGGGCAAAATTGCCACATGAATTTCTTAACCATGTGGCAAAGAGGATTGTTAACGAAGTACGAGGAATAAATAGGGTGGTATACGACATAACATCTAAACCACCTGCAACTATCGAATGGGAATAAGCATTTAGTTTTTCAAAAGTACCATTGTAATATCGTCCTCCTGTAAGGGGGACGTTCTTTCTTTTAAAATTTTTAGGTAAATCAAACTCAAATCATCTTGGCTGTCGATTACCGACAACAACCCATCAGAATTTAATGTTCCCTTTTTAGTTTTCATCTCCGTGATACCATCTGTGTAAAGTAATAAACTCCCGTCTAATAGATAATGTTTGTTTATTACTGAAAAATCGTAATCCTGGGATAATCCAAAACCTATAGGTGGTACGTTAGTAGTTTCCAAAATTTCTTTTCTTGAAATATTTACAGGAGATGGATGAGCTATGTCAAGAAATTCAAACGTATCTTTTTCCAACTTTCCAAATATTGAGGTAAAATATAGACCTTCAAGTTGATATTTTTTCATCTCATTCTCAACAAGCAAAGGTATCTGGTTAAGTGGAGGATCAAACGACGCAACGATATCAAAAATTGTTCTTAAAAGCATACTTACAAGCGCTGCTGCAATTCCATGTCCACTAACATCTATAATTCCAACCCAAGGTGGATTATAATATATCATATCTCCACCGAGTCCTGCGGAAGGCTTGTAAAAAAATTCCAATCTATCAGTGTTTTCAGGAACAAATGCTTGCTGAATTTTTATAGCAATCGCCATGTCACTATCCATCTTTTCAGCATCGTTAAAAATTTCAATAGCACCAAGCACTTCACCGTCAATTTTTATTGGAATACCAGAAACAGAGAACGGTCTTCTTATTCCACTTTTTGTAAGCCCGTACACAGCAAACGGAATTTGCACTGGTTGTCCACTTTTTATAGACTGATACAGAGGACATAATTCGGTCGAACAAACTGGTATGCCTGTTCTGTCAACGTGATTCAATACTTGCTTTGCACAAGGTCTGCCAAGTACCTCGCTTTGACAGTAACCAGTTAAGGACTGAGCTGCTTTATTCCAGAATACAATGACCCTGTCTTTCGAGACAATGTAAGCCGGAATTTCAAGATTCTCAAGAAAATCCAAAATTTTTGAGTTCTTTAAATATTCCAACAATTTATTTAAGCTACTCATTATTTTCACCTCGCATTTGGTAGATTAATCAATTATACAAGTCAAAGTTTCTAGGAATTTTTATTTTTTCCAAATATTTCGTGTAAGTATTTTTGTTGATTAATTCTCTGTACGTTAGATCAATTTCGTTGTGCAAAAATACCGTGGGCTTTTTTTCCAAAACTACTTTCCCTGTCGGAAAAACAATATAGCTTTTCGTGTTCGGCAACACTTTCCAAAATTCGTCAACATAAAATTCCTTTGGAATCGTATATTGATGACTTGAACAGATTATTTTACCCAAAGAATATTCTGAAACAAATGCCAATATTGTTTTGTGAGGTTTGTAAAAACATGAGTTGTCGACGAGAAAGTATACCAAACCTTTTATTTTATTCTGTGAAGGAGTAATCGGAATTTGTTGTTTTTTTATCAACTTGTTTTTGTATCTTACGTATAAACTTGGATACAAATCAACCGGTTGATCTACAAGATACGAGAGAATGATTGACGGAATTGTATCATCACCATCTGATGCATACCTGAGGTCAAATATTATCTTCGACGTCTCAGTGCTTTCTTGAGCAATACGCTCAAACTGTTGGGAAATCTGTGCCATATCTTCTTTTGAAGAAACCTTAAATGTGTTTATCTTCACAAAAATAGTATCCTGTGATTTATAAACGTCAATCACACTTTTCTTGGTTGGAAACGATTCGACACCTTTTAAGTATGCTATTCTCTGGGTATTTGTTTCTGGTAGTCTGTAAGTTATCTGGACGGAACTTGCATCGATTATTTTAAGATAGTATTGCAGCTGCTTATCAACGAAAGAATATTTGGATTCAAACTCATCAAGATTTGGATAAAACTTGCTATACTTTTTTAACACTTGTTCGATCGGTATACCATTTATCGAAAGAAGCACAGAGCCTTCAGGAACATCACAAACACTTTCAACAACAACAACCTCTCCTGATATATACTTAAATCTGAGCGGTAAAACTTTATCAATTCTCCTTAGTGGTACCTCTATTCTTGTTGTACCATCGTTGAGGAAGGCAAGTACGTCAGAAATTTTAAGAGCAAAACCGTAAGCTGTTAGTCTTTGATCAAATTGTATCTGTTGTACTCTAAATTGGTTTCTCAGAATTGGGTTAAATAGGTCTACATGACGATCAAACAGGTATTCTTTTACCACTTCAAAATCAACCTGTAAAGCAAAAGGCGAAAACCTGAAATGTTCGTAAATAAATATTGCTAGCCATCCAACAAAGAAAACAGCAATTATGAACCAGACAGTAAAATTAGGTAACCTCACCAAACCACCCCCAACGACGTTCAATATATATTATACCACTTTGAGTGTATGATATAATTGTTCTGGAAGTAATCCATCTGTGACAATTATATTAGAGAGGTGGCTTGTATGTTAGAAGAATTTGACATTATTGTGAATCGCAGAAAAACAGATAGTTTTAAATGGGATATGATATTAAATCTGCATGGCGAGGATGTGTTACCTTTGTGGGTAGCTGACATGGATTTTAAAACTTCGCAGAGGATAATTGATGCTTTATCGCAACGAGTGCAACATGGAATATTTGGCTACACGTATCGTTCAAATAGTTATTATGAAACAATAGTTAATTGGTACAAAAGCAGGTACAATATAGATATTCAAAGTGAATGGATAGTCAATGGCCCAGGTGTTGTACCGATGATCGCTTTTTTGATAAATGTCCTCACATTACCCGGAGATAAGGTAATCATTCAACCACCGGTTTATCCACCTTTTTTTAGAGTGGTCGAAAGTAACGGCAGAAGGGTTGTTGAAAATCGGCTTATGAAAAAGGATAACTCTTGGTTCATGGACTTTGATAATTTGGAATCTCTGATTGATGAAAGAACTAAATTGATAATAATCTCCAATCCACACAATCCGGTCGGGCGAGTTTGGCAATACGAAGAACTTGAAAGACTCCACGATATAGCAATAAAAAGAAACTTAATTATCGTATCAGACGAAATACACGCTGATATAATCTACTCACCAAATAAATTTGTAAGTCTTCTTGAAATAAGTAGAGAAAACGTTATTGTACTTAATTCCCCAGGTAAAACGTTTAATATAGCCGGGCTAGCAAACTCATACGGTATCATCCCAGATAGCAAGTTAAGAAGCATTTACAAAAACTATCTTGAAAGCATGGAATTGGTGATTGGTAACGTACTCTCTATTGAAGCGTTAAAAGCTGCCTACAATGATCCTGATTGGGTTGAAAGACTTGTCTCGTATCTTAAAAGAAATCGCGATTATGCTTACAATTTTCTATTAAAAAATACACCATTACTTAAACCAACCTTACCTGAAGGTACTTACCTCATGTGGATCGACTGTTCAAAAACAAAGCTTGAAAATCCACAAGAATTTTTCCTAAAAAATGCAAGAGTTTTTCTAAACGATGGAAAGGATTTTGGAGACAAGAACTTTGTGAGACTTAACTTTGCTTGCCAATTTTCCGTGTTAAAAGAAGCACTTGAAAGAATCAAAGGTGCATACGAAAACGCTTTGGATTTCCAAGCTTTCAAATTACCAGACGAGCGATTTGAGATCTGTAAAGAGATTCGAGAGGAAGTTTTCGTTATTGAGCAAGGTATAGACATATCTTTGGAAATGGATGGTAAAGATTACGAGGCAGTACATTTCATTTTAAAGCATTTCTCTGAGCCTGTAGCCGTAGCGCGTGCAAGAGATATGGGTAAATATTGGAAAATTGAACGTGTGGCTGTTCGAAAAGACTTCAGAAACTTAGGATACGGTAAAATCATTATGCGACATATAGAGGCATTCTTATCCAATATTGAGCAAAAAATTTTTTCCCTGAACGCGCAAGTTCAAGTAAAAGATTTCTACAAGAAACTTGGTTATAAACAAGTAGGGGAAGAATTTCTCGAAGCTGGAATTTCACACGTCAGAATGGAGAAGGTGTCGTAAGTGGATTTTAGTAAAGTGTATTTAACATTTTTCATTGTAATTCTTCTCTTTTTTGTAGGATTTTCCCGAGGTGATTGTTTTTTAGAACTGAAAGGTGATATCGCAAGTCTGTCAGGAAATATCGAAGAATTTCTTTCACATCCCCTTACAACTTTCTCTGCAATTGTATTTGTATTTGATGAAACACTCAGCAGGGTTTATCCGAAGTCATCGTTTTTGAGCTTTCTTGATAAGCTCGATTTTCCACATTTTCTTGGCTTAGCAATTTTGGCATCGGCAATAGTATTTCCTATTGATTCTTACACAAGCTTTACTATCTTGGAAAGTTTTACTTTTACAACGATAGTGGTAGGTCTAACAAAGTTCTTAACCGGTCGCATGAGACCGTATGTTGAGAATAATCCCTATGCTTTTAAGCCTTTGAACTTTTCAAAAGATTATCAATCATTTCCATCTGGTCATTCGGCATTATCTTGGGCAATCTTCACACCTCTTTCTTTAAGATTTGGTGATTTTTGGTTTGCAGTACCTATGGTAATTTCTGCCCAAAGGTTATGGTCTAATAATCACTGGACATCAGATGTACTATTTGGGGCATCGATTGGTTACAACATAGGAAAAATAATGTTTTCAAACAAGGAGGAATAAGGTTTATGCCCTTTGCATTTGATTATGATAAGAACATACCTTTTAACCTTGAAGAAACTATTCACGAAAAATATTCAATACTAAGTGTAGATACTGTGTACGAACCAGATATTCCTGAATCCAAAAGAATTTACATATACCAATACCGTACAAAAGATCCCTGGCTTACGATGATTTTTTTGCATGGAATTGGTAATGGACACATTGCTTATCTGATGTGGTTTGCAGAACAGTTTGCTAAACATGGTATAGAAACATTTTTCATGATTCATCCATATCATTTGCAACGCGCGAAACCAGAATGGAATGGTGGAGAACCGTTTTTCCATCATTCTCCAGCTCATTGTGTAATTAGGTTCCATCAGGCAATAAAAGATGTTAGGCGAACCATAGATTTAATCCAAACGTTTGACAAACTACAAAGTCTGCCAATTGCTATTATGGGATTCAGCTTCGGTGGAATGATAGCCACAATGAGTATGGCTATTGACGAAAGAATTAAAGTCGGTATATTAGCATTTACAGGTGGTGATTGGAGATGGATAAATTGGTATTCCCCTTATGTAGAACCAGTAAGGGAAGGATACAAAAAGTTCAGCAATGAATGGGGATGCTTCGATGAAGAAAAATGCATACAACTTAGAAACGAAGGAAGAAAAAAATTACACAACTTAAAATCAATTTTTCAAATCTTAGAGCTAAAACCTACGTGTTTCCACTACGATCCAATATCTTACGCAAAATTTGTGAAGCAACCAACTTTAATGTTTCAAGGAGTTTTTGATAAGGTCATTCCGCGGCAAGCTTTCAACAGTTTGTACAGATTGATTCCAAATGCAAAGAAGATAGTTGTACCATCTGGTCATAAGTCATCTTATGCGTTTAGAAGATTCATACTAAGAAATTCATTAAAATTTTTAGAAAATTCAGTCAAAAAAGATTCGTAGGTTTGTATCAACTTATTATTTTCTTGCTGTAAATATATGTTCAATTTACTGTTGCTTTTTTCTTATCGATAGTATTAATCCGAGTACAATGGATAATAAAGCTGCGACAAGTACACGATACGCTGTTGGAAGTAGAAAAGTTATAGTATGTGCAGGGATCCAAAAAAACGGAATTGTTTTGAGGATTACAAAATTTACAAATTTATTCCAATCTATGTAATTCATTACCTCATTTATTTTTACCCTGAGCATCTTATTTAATTTTCCGCCGGACAGGTCTATATAAGCATCAGTAATTCTATGAAAAGCCATAAAAGTAGGGGCAAATATGAGATTCATTAACACACTTGTATAAAATGCCTGAAGAAATTTCTTACTGGTATGTGTGTATGGCAAAAGATTTTTCTCTAAAAGAATTGCTGTCCCACTTGCAAACAATTCAAATACCAAAACAAAAACAACACCCAAAAATCCCCAAACAAAAAATCTGTAAATAAAACCAACAGGAAAAACGTATTTACCTTTCAAGATACGTAGCGCAAGTATTTCACCAAAACTTGCCAAAACTCCAACTTTCAAAAACCCCATGATGTATGGGTGCGAGTTATTCAGAAAAACATACACATTTCTTGAATTATCGTTGAGAAGTATTAATGCAATCGCGACAAAAAAACTTACAGATAATAAATCACTTCTTTTCAACAGCTACACACCCCCGATTGCTAAAATACTGTTATATGTCGTCCTGAACGTCCAAGTAATAATCTATTATCTCATCTTCTGTGAAAAAAATCGAAGCCTCTCTTTCGAAACTTTCTAAGCTGTCACTTGCATGGATAAGATTCTTAGTAACAGTCAAAGCAAATTCTCCTCTGATAGAACCAGCCTCCGCTTTCAATGGATCAGTCGCACCAACAATATGTCTCACAAGTTCAAGAACTCTTGGAGCCTCTAAAATAATCGCAACAACAGGTCCACTGAGCATGAAATTAAGCAACTCCTCATAAAATGTTTTTCCTTTATGAGGCTCATAAAGTTTTTCTGCCTGTTCACGACTCATTTTCAAAAATTTTAGACCAACTATTTTTATTCCCCTTTGCTCGAATCTTTTAAGTATCTCTCCAACAAGTCCTCTTCTAACGGCATTGGGTTTGAGTATTATAAAAGTTCTCTCCAAGATAACACCTCCAAGTACTTGTAATTGGTAGAAAGGGCACTTAAAACATCATCCATCTCGTTTTTTGGATACTTTGTCATGACAAAGGTTTTGTCTAAATTCGAGCCATTAATGTTATTAATGCACCTTGCCAATATCACATCTCCTAAATATTCAGGAAAAATACGTTCTCCACATTTTTCATCTCTTGGAACAACGTTACCACCAATGAGTTTTCCTAAATCAAGCTTGTATTTCTTGCAAAACAAACTCAAAAATGCAGCCTGAATGGCGAACACAACCTTTGGATGGTTAGGAAAATGTTCACGAAGGACTTGAGAAATAATAAATGCATCTTCTACTTTTGATCTTTCAACAACGGTTCTATACTCTTCTATTACTCCCATAAAGATTTTGTAATTTTCTCCATTTTTCCTAACCGGTAAGATAGCTCCCACACCTTCTATTCCATTTTCTTGAACCTTAACTACTATGTATTCAAAGCTATCAACTCTTTCAATATTGTAAAAAAACTTCATTAGAACTCTCCTCCACCAAGCAATTTTTCGTACACTTCCGAGGCCATATAAGGATCTATTTCGTTAATCTTGCTTAATATCTCACGTTGCTTATCGGAATCTAAGGTTTTTAATATGTTCACAATTTCATCTGAAGTAATAGTCTTATTTTTAACATTTTCGTACATCTTTTCTAATCCTACACTCTGTTGGGTCAAATTCTCAGACGTAGAAGTACTTGTTTGAGATTCCTGATTTGATGGTTCTTTTGACCTTGTAATAGCCGGTATCTGAACTTGGATTGGTAGAGAAATTGGTGTTGTTCCGATATCAGTATCTAGTGCTATTTTTTTCCAAATAGGTGCTACGTCTTTACCACCTGTAAGATTCTTACCATCTTTTGTCAAAAGAAATAGGTATTTTCCATCTCCTCCAACAAACCAAGCATTTTTTTCAGCAGTGCCAGTTTTTCCGTAAATTTTTCTCCCTGGAATATAAGCAGATTTACCCGTACCCATTGTCACAACCTTTTCCATCAATTGTAGTGTCAACACAGCAGCTTCCAAAGGTGCTCTCTGATCAAAACTTCTTAGTGGTTTTATTACATTCAGTATCTCCGGTTTGTAAGTGTAGTATGTGATACCATCTTTATCTCTTACAAATTCAATAAGCTTTGGTTTGAATATTACCCCTCCGTTAAATATTGGTTGAAACCCTTTTGAAATATCAAATAATGACGTTTCTACCGTACCAAGAGATATAGTAGCATCGTTTGGATAATAACCTTCGATCATAAGTCTGTTTTTCAAAAAGTTTCTCACGTTGCTCTGTCCGAGTTGCATGAAAAGATTAACAGACGGAACATTTCTTGAGTAGATAAGTGCATTCTCAAGAGTAACCTCTTGCCAGTACTCCTTGTCAAAGTTTTGGGGAGTCCATGTACCAATTGTGATTGGTTTATCTTGAAGAATATCACTTTTGTTTCTTCCGGCCATAAATGCTAAATAATAATACAGCGGCTTTACAATTGAACCAATCTGTCGTTTTCCTGAGTTTATTCCAAGTCCATACGCAGCCCGGATTTTTCCTGTTGAGTGTTCTATTATTAATCCTGCCATATTTCTTTTGTCAATATTGTTTTGCAAAAGACTTTGTAGTCTTTTATCTATCGTTGTTCGAACACGAAATCCATTCCTTAGTGAGCTAAGATCGAAATTCAGCTCCTTTAACTCAAGAACTATCATCCAAAAAAGATCTTCGTCAAACGAATTATATTGTTTTCTAAAATTTTTCACATTTTCTGCGGAAAGTTGGGAAAGTGCGTTTTGATACTCTGATTCACTTATAACACCGTTTTCTTTCATCTTTCTTAAAGTTATCCTGCTAAATTCCACGTTTAAATCTTTTGATGGGTTTGCTTTTTCAGGAGATCTTAAAGTTGAAACGAGCATTGCAATTTCAACAGGTTGAAGTTCATCAAGCGTCTTCCCAAAATAATGCTTTGCTGCTGCCGGAAAGCCGTACAAACCGTTCCCAAGATAGACCGAATTTACATACATTTCAAGGATTTCTTCCTTGGAGTAGTTTTGCTCAAGCCACAAAGCAATGAAAATTTCTTTTATTTTTCTTTTCCAAGTTCTTTCTTGAGAGAGGTAAAGTGTTCTTGCAAGTTGCTGAGTTATTGTACTTCCACCTTGCACTTCATCTGTTGTAATTATAACAAACAATGATCGAATAATACCTTTTATGTCTACACCGCTGTGTGAGTAAAACCTCCTATCTTCTGAAGCTATTATGCTATCTTTCACCATGGCTGGAATGTCCTCGTAATCTACCCAAATGTTTTTCGGTGTATAAAGTGGTGTTCCATCAGAGTATTCCACCGTTAAACTTGCTGGTGTTTTATTAACAGGTAACTCTAGTTTGGCTGTGTAATTCCTATATATTTGCAAACATATAGAAAATGTTATGAAAAGAAACACTACAAATAACACTAAAAAAAGTATTAATTTTTTCAAATGCATCCCTCCAAACTTAGTAGGTATTCTTTCCATTTAATTAAATCTGCTCTTCTGTTTTTTCCACCAAAGCCTCCTATGTTGTTTTTACCCACTACCCTATGACATGGTATGTAAATTGGTAAGGGATTCGAAGCCATCGCGTATCCTATTACCTTAGGAGTTGTAGCGCACATTCTTGCCAACTGCCCGTATGTAATAATTGTACCATACCTTACGTTTTCTCCCAAATAACGCCAGACCGTATTAAAAATTGGACCAGTGTTGTAAAATATAGGAAAATCAAGTTTCTGTCGTTTTTTATTTAGGTACTCTTTTATTTGGGTTGTGAATATGTTATGACCAACTTCTGGTAAGATTTCGTTTGAAAACTCTATCTTGTGACAAACATCAGAAGAAGTATAGATGAGAATACTTCCAATTTCGCATCTAACAACTGAAATTTCATAACTTTCCATAGATATACCTCCTAACTTATAAGTTGCTAAGGTAGAATATTCAGTTTAAAATAGAGACATGAATGTTAAGTTGTATTCCAAATCCAAGGGGCGATTACTTTGAACATCGATATTGAAAAGTACCTAAACAATATTATCATAAAACCTCAAACCAATAAACGAGAAAGTTGGGATGATTATTTTAAAAGATTGGCAAAAGTCATCGCAGATAGATCAACATGTGTTCATAGAAAGGTTGGAGCACTCATAGTTAAGGACAAAAGAATTCTTGCAACTGGTTACAACCAACCACCTTCTGGATTCCCACATTGTGATCAAATTGGTTGTATCAGGGATGACTTGAATATCGCTTCTGGAAGAAATCAAGAAATTTGTTACGGGCTTCACGCTGAACAAAATGCTTTAATGCAAGCTGCAAGATTTGGTATTTCAACTGACGGTGCCACAATTTATGTTACTCACAAACCTTGTTCTGTCTGCGCAAGGTTGATAATAAATGCTGGCATAAAGCGAGTTGTTTACATAGATGGTTATCCAGATCCACTTACGGATTTCTTCTTTCAGACATGTGGAGTCGAACTGAATGGAGGTGGCAAAGTTGAAGAGGGATAGATTAGTTCAGTATCTCAGAAGCGACAGATGGCCAACAGTTTGGTGCCCAGGATGTGGTAATGGTATCATACTGAAGAGTTTCCTTGATGCCTTTGATCAAACCGGATTGAAACCAGAAGAAACAGCCGTAGTTTCGGGTATAGGTTGCTCTTCCCGAGCAACGGGTTATATAGATTTTAATACATTACATACTTTACACGGAAGAGCAGTAGCATTTGCAACAGGAGTTGCTCTCTCTCGCCCGGATTTTAAAGTGGTGGTCATGGGTGGAGACGGAGACATAACAGCCATAGGTGGTAATCATTTCATCCACGCCTGCAGGAGGAATATAAATTTGACAATTATAATATATAACAATATGATTTACGGTATGACTGGAGGTCAACATTCTCCAACAACACCGAGTGGAAAAATCGCAGGTACAATGCCTATGGGAAACGTTGAAGAGCAATTTGATATAGTAAATCTTGCGGTTGCGTGTGGTGCAACGTATGTTGCTCGTTCCACAGTTTATCATTACCCATTAACGGTTAGGTATATAAAAGAAGCCTTACTGCATAAAGGAGTTTCTGTTGTCGAAGTTATGTCGAATTGTCATACATACTACGGAAGATACAATCTTTTAAGAGAGCCTTGGCAGATGATGGAATTTTTCAAAGAAGCAGCTGTCATGAAAGAAAAAGCAGACAAAATGACTAAGGAAGAATTAAATGGAAAGATAATAATAGGTGTTTTCAAAAAAGATGAATCCAAACCAGACTTCTACACTCGCTACAGGCTAACTTACGTTGGAGGGAGTAAAAATGAATAGACCATTTTCTATCAGAATAGCTGGTATAGGCGGACAGGGGAATCTGTTGGCTGGTTATATATTATCTGAAGCCTTCGTCTTGCTTGAAAAGTACGTGATTCAGACGCAAAATTATAGTGAACAAGTTAGAGGTGGACCAAGTTACTGCGATGTCCTGATGTCAGATGATCCGATCTTGTATCCAAGAGCAGTGATGTTTGATTCACTAATAATTATGCATCCTTCTATGGTAGGTCATGGAAAATTCGTTGCAACTAATGGTATAATAATATACGATAGCACATATATTAACGATTTACCAAATGAGATAAAGAGAATAACACGTAGGGTTATCAACGTGCCAGCAAGTAAACATGCTATCGAAAAATATGGAAATGCTATGGTATCTAATATGATCTTGCTTGGTGCGTTTGTGAAAAGTACCGCTATAGTGGATTTTGAAGTACTTTTTGAAGCAGTCAAAAAAGAAGTTAGTCCAAAATACTTTGACATGAATGTGGAGGCGATCAAATTTGGAGCCTCGCTCACGGATAAAGTTTTTAAGCCGCGAATTTCAAGAAAGAGAAAGAGAACAATTGGGTTCGAGTAATATTGTAGAATCTTTTTCTCACGCAATTGAAGGAATCGTAGAATCCATACTCACGGAAAGAAATCTTAGAATACATTTCTTAATAGGTCTCATCGTTCTTGTTACTACACTCTTCCTCCCTGTAAAAAGGGAGGATTTGTTGTGGATTATTTTTGCTGTATTCTTCGTAATCTGGTCTGAATTAGTGAACACTATAATAGAACATTTAATGAATTTATACAGCAAAGATTTTCACCCTGTTATAAAAATAATCAAGGATGTAAGTGCTGGAGTTGTTCTTTGGGCAACCATATTTTCCGTAACTGTTGGAATAATAGTGTTTGGAGAGCTTTTATTTAATTGGAGCTTGGAAGTTGGAAAAATTTTTGCTATAATATCTTTGATATCCTTTCCGTTACTAAGTTTCAAGGTGGTGAGAAATTGGAGGAGAAAAAGATAAAAGTAATGATAGTTGATGATTCTCCCTTTATGAGAATGATATTAAAAGACATCATCGATCAGCAGACAGACATGCAAGTAGTTGCTACAGCAAGAGATGGAATGGAGGCTGTCGAGCTATGTTTGAAATATAAACCAGATATAGTTACTATGGATGTTGAAATGCCAAAATTAAATGGTATAGAAGCGCTCAAAGAAATAATGAAACGCTCTCCAACAAGGATAATAATGGTAAGTAGTCTTACCGAGGAAGGTGCCGAAATAACACTTCTAGCCCTTGAGCTTGGTGCTGTAGATTTTATTACAAAACCTTCAGGTAGTGTTTCAATGGATTTTAGAAAAATGGGACCTGAACTTGTTCAAAAAATTCGTGATGCTATGAAAATAGAAATAACTCGCGTATTACTTAACAAAAGACCTGCATCTGGATTAAAGATAAGGTCTATAGTTTCAAGTAAAATAGTTGTTATTGGCTCGTCCACAGGTGGCCCAAGATCTCTTGACCTTGTTATACCTCCTCTTCCAAAAGATTTTCCTGTACCAATATTGATTGTTCAGCACATGCCAGCTGGTTTCACAAGATCACTCGCTCAAAGACTTGACAGAATATCAAATCTTTCTGTGAAAGAAGCGGAGGAAGGTGACGAGTTAAAACCAGGGTGGGTATATGTCGCACCAGGTGATTATCACATGGGAATAAAGTATCAAGATAGAAAAAGTATAATATACCTTGATAAAAAGACGCAAAAGATTAACAATGTAAGACCTTCAGTCGATTATACACTCGATAAAGTTGCTGAAGTATACAAGGAGAAAACAGTGGCGGTCATACTAACAGGAATGGGAAGGGATGGTGCAAAAGGGGCCTTTAAAGTCAAATTCTTCAAAGGTACTGTTATCGCTGAAAGTCCGGAAACGTGTGTGGTGTACGGGATGCCTAAAGCTGTTGTTGATGAAGGTTACGCTGATTTTGTGTTACCTGCCGACAAAATCCCTGAAAAACTAATTGAAATTATTTGACGTTAAAGGTACTTCATTAGCCAATTCGCAACTTTTTTATTTTTGTTTACACATCTTTCGTTAAATTTAAGATTTCGACAATAATATGTTCTACATTTTCTTACAGTAATCTAAAAAATTTATCAAAAATCTATCATATCAGAAGACTATCATAGGAGGTGTTCAGATGGTGAGTTTCAAGAAACTTCTTACTTTTGTTTTCGTAACGCTAACTATTGTAAGCGCCTTTTCAAGTACTTACAAAGATGTTCCGGCTAACCATTGGGCTTACGATGCTATTCAGGAATTGACGAGACTTGGAGTTTTAAGTGGCATGCCAGATGGGACATTTCAAGGTAACCAAGCTGTTACAAGGTACCAACTTGCGGTTTCTTTATACAGGCTTCTTTCAGTTTTAAGTGACCGGATTTCGAGCGTTGAGAAAAAAATTCCGACTTCTCCAACTACTCAAAAAACGACAACGCAAGTCCCAACCGATGTGGATTCTCAATTAAAAAATCTATCTGACCAGATACTTTCTGTAGCAAACACAAATAAAACACTCACTTCAAGAATTGATTCCCTAACTCAGAGAATGGATTCAAACGAAAGAAGTTTGGCCACCGTGTCTCAAGACTTGAACAGCGTCAAATCGAGGGTTTCTGATTTGCAATCACTTTACGATGCTTTGGTACAAAAGGTAACAGAACTAAGGGGACTGGTTGCTGTTACTCCCACTGGACAAAGTATAAATGCATTAGCTCAGGATTTGGCCGTGGTAAAACAAGATATTGGAAGCATGAAAAACGACATAAATAGTCTGAGAACTACATCAAAAACTTTATCGGATAACCTTTCAGCATTAACAGCAAGGGCGGATTCGCTGAGCTCGAGACTATCAAATTTTGAAGGAAATATTGCTAATTTGAATTCCAAACTTTCAAGTATGGAAAATACAATGAACGGGCTTTCAAATAACTATATCGTAATCTCCGATCGAATAAAAGCTTTAGAAGATAGGACAAAAAACCTGGCTCCAACACCTGTGGATATTTCATCAATTGATAATAAAATTAAGAATATTGATGAAAACATAACAAAAATAAACGAAAGAATCAATTCATTAACAACTCAGTTAACTAACGCCTCGACAAACATTTCTAACGTTCAAAAGACAACAAGTGAGCTCGAAAAAAATATAAATTCTTTGAAAACTGAAACAAGCAAGAGTATTTCAGAATTATCCACTAGACTATCAAATGTTGAAAAAGGCATAGATTCTTTGAAAGCAGAAACTACGAAGAATATTTCAGAAGCAACCAGCAAAGTATCAAACGTTGAAAAAAGTATGGATGCTTTGAAAACAGAAGTCGGAAAAGGCATTTCAGAAGTATCAGGCAGAATATCAAACGTTGAAAAAACAGTTAGTGAAACACAAAAGGATTTAAATACATTAAAGGTAGAAGTTGACAACAAGGTATCAAATCTAAGCAAAAGTATCTCAGATGTTACAAAAAGTATCTCAGATGTTACAAATAAACTAAATAATCTTGAGAAAAACAGCAACGAGCTTATGAAGAGCGTTGATTCTTTAAAGTTAACAGATTCTGAGCTTGACAAAAAAATATCTGGTTTGAGTAAGAAGATAGATACAATAACCACCGATTATGCAACGAGAGGAGAAATAGAGGCTCTTAAGGGTGATTTGAAAGTTGAGATGATCCAACTGTCACAAAATACCCAGCAAATAAGTCAACAAATTGACTCCAAATTAAAAGACTTAGAAAGTAACATTTCAAAGAAGATAGCTACACTCGATACTTCTAAGGCAAACGTCTCAGATGTTGACAAAATCAACCAAAAAATCTCAGGTTTGAATTCACAAATCTCTCAACAATCTTCTGAAATTTCAACTTTGAAAAATGAAATTGTGAATACAAAAAGTGATCTTGCGCGCGTGTCTGAAAATGTTTCTCAAGCAAACGATAGTGTTCAGAGATTGAAAGAGGAGAATGAAAAATTGAAAAAGGAATTAGAAGCCGTAAAATCAAAGAATACTGATGTATTTGCACTTATATTCAGCTTATTAGGCATTGTGCTTGGCGGAGTAGCTCTATACTTTGTATTTAACAAATAAAATAGTTCATTAAAACCTGTGGGTTAAAGGCTGGTCGTAAGGCCAGCTTTTTTATTTGTACATACAAAAATTGGAGGTGTTTTTAAATGAGTTTTTTTATGCCTACAAAGGTTATCTACAAGGAAGAAGCTGTGTTAAAGCACAGAGAAATATTCCAAGATTTAGATGAACCTATTCTTATTATAACTGGAAAAAGTTCAAAGAAAAACGGTAGTCTTGATGATTTGTTAGATGTGCTTGAAAGAAAGAGAATTTATTTATACGATGACACACCAGAAAATCCATCTTTAGACATCATTAAACCATTAGCGGAAAAGTTTGGAGATGCTGAGGTTGTGATAGGACTTGGCGGAGGAAGTCCTATGGATACAGCCAAAGCTGTGGCGGTATTAATTGAAAATCCGAATTTGGAACCCGAAGATTTGTATTCAAATGAAAAATACAAACGTGCAAAACCAATAATATGTATCCCAACCACGGCTGGAACAGGTAGTGAGGTTACACAATATTCTGTATTGACCTTTAACGGTAGAAAAAAAGGATTTTCCCACGAATGTATTTTTCCAAAATATGCTTTCGTAGATTATCGATACACCTTAACTCTTGGAAAAGAAATCACATTATCTACAGGTCTTGATGCACTTTCACATGCTTTAGAAGGTTTTCTCTCCCTGAAGTCTACACCATTTAGTGACCTGCTTGCTTTAGAGGCAATGAAAATAATAAAAGATTGTTTCCCAAAATTGTTGGACGATCCTGAGAACGTTTTCTATCGTGAAAGAATGATGTTTGCATCAACTGTAGCAGGAATGGTCATATCCCAAACTGGTACCACGATAGCGCATGCACTTGGTTATAACTTAACAACTGAGAAATCAGTCAGACATGGACTTGCTACAGCTGTATTTTTGCCATTTGAATTAAGACAAGCAAGAAAAGTGGCAAAGGAAAAAGTTGAAACTGTGCTCAAGATTTTCGAAGGATCTTTAGAAGATTATTATTGGCTACTTGGAATCAATTTGGACATCAATATCAGTGAAGAAGAAATAGAACGTTGGGTAAAAATAGTATCCATAAGCTCCCACATAAACTCAACTCCAGGAAGTTATTCTTCTGAAAATCTGAAAGAGGCTTACGAGGAGATAAAAGATAAGTATTGCAAAATTCCTTGATAATTCTTAAGAATTCAAAATCTCATTTTAAGAAACTAGTTGTATAATTTCGGTGTAACTCTAAACCTATAAATGGGAGGGAGAGGAAGATGAAAAAGGGACTTGCAACATTATGCGGGCTTTTGCTTGTTTACTCAGCTTTTGCTTTGAACGTTATATTTCTTGTCGGTGATGGGATGTCAACAAACCAGTTGTTTTTAGCAAGCATACTCGAAGGTAGGATACTAAATATTATGACATTACCTTACACAGGCCTTACAACCACCTACAGTGCAGATGCATGGGTTACAGATTCCGCACCAGCTGGAACTGCTTTATTTGCTGGTTTTAAAGCTTTAAACAGAGCTATTGGTGTTCTTCCAAACAACGAAGTTGTTTATTCAGCTTTTGAAATGGCTAAGAGAGCTGGATACAAGATAGGATTAGCAGTTACTTGTCAAGTTACACACGCTACTCCTGCTGCAGTGTATGCCCACGTTGCCAACAGAAATGACGAGGTTACGATAGCCAAGCAACTGATCGACGGGGATGTCGTTGATGTTGTGCTTGGTGGTGGATGGCAGTGGTTTTTACCCGAAAGCAAAGGCGGTGTTAGAAAAGACGGTATTGATCTTATAGAGATTGCAAAATCCAAAGGTTACACTTATATAACAACGCCAAGAGAACTTGAAAATTTAAGCACTGCCAGTAGAAAAGTACTTGGATTATTTGCTAAAAACTACCTTGAACCAGTGTCGGAAAGACCAGCAAGTCAACCAACGCTTGACGTTATGACTAAGAAAGCAATTGAAATTCTTTCCGCAAGTGGTCAACCATTCATGCTTATGATTGAAGGATCACAAATAGACTGGGAATGCCATGCAAATGACTTTTACGGTACGTGGAAAGAGGTTGTGGAGTTTGACAATGCAGTAAAAGTAGCTCTTGATTTTGCGAAAAGAGATGGTAACACACTTGTTATAGTAGTTGGTGATCACGAAACAGGTGGGCTTTCGTTATCTGCTGGTGGATATACCATTAACGTAGAACAGGCAAGAAAAGCAAAAGGTACAACAGCAATGTTCTTAAAGCAATACGATATAAACAACAAGGATGCGTTCATCAAAGGTATAAAAGAATGGTACGATATTACAATGAGTGATGCAGAATATGAAACACTTAGAAAGGTACCAACTAACAATTTGAGAAGAGAACTTGCAAGATATGTCAGTTTCAAAGTAGGTTTCGGTTGGACAACTTACGATCATACAGCACAACCTGTACCAGTTTATGCATTTGGACCTGGGGCTCATTTGTTTACTGGTGTAATGGATAACACAGACATAGCAAAGACTCTTATGAGGATTACAGGTGTCTCCTCGGTAACATTTCCAACTGTCAGTTCAAAGTAAATGATTTCTTATACTTCTTTTTAAATGAGACAAGCCCACACTTAAAAAGTGTGGGCGATTTTTTACCAAAAAGCAGTAAATTTATATGTGAGAGAATTTAGTGAAGTCCCTTAGCTTAACAATTTCAGAATACTTGCGATTGAATATTTACATATGTATAGTTTTTTCTACAATCCCCTCAACTGCACCAAGTAGTGTTTCGCTTAAGGTTGGGTGAGGGTGTATTGAATTTTCCAATTGATGTGCCGTTAATTTATTCTTGACCGCAATAACACCTTCCATTATTAATTCTGTTGCAAAGGGAGAAACTATTGTCATGCCTAAAACTATGTCTGTTTCTTTGTCGGCAATCACTTTAGCAAATCCAATATTCTCAATCATTGTCCTTGCTCTTCCGTTAGCAGACAAGGGAAACTTTGAAATTTTGACTTTTGTTTTATCGGTATCTTTTTCCTTTAAGCCAACTGATGCAATTTCCGGATTTGTAAATACTACGGAAGGAACTGCGGAGTAATCCATATATGCTTCAAATCCTGCAATATTTTTTGCTGCTATTACCCCTTCATACGAAGCAACGTGGGCTAACATTACATGTCCTCTGATATCGCCTATTGCATACACACTATCTAAATTTGTTTTCATTCTACTATCAGTTTTGATACCCTTTTCAATTTCCAATCCCAAGTTTCTTACATCTTCTGGTATATTTGGTTTTCTACCGACTGCCAGTAAAACTTTCTCAATTTCGTAATAAACTTCACTCCCATCAGAAAGTTCAACAGTCACTTTGTAACCGTTGTCATTCTTAGAAAGTGCAATAACTTTACTTTTTTCCCTCATTTCGACTGATCTTCTTGCAAGGGACTTTTTTAATTCCTCTGCTACATCTTCGTCTTCGTACGGTAATATATGTTCTGCAAGCTCAACGATTATTACCTTAGTACCTAAGGAACTAAAAAATGTTGCAAATTCAACCCCAATAACTCCTCCCCCAACTATTAGTATGCTTTTTGGCAATCTATCCATTTTAAAAACATCATTACTCGTCCATATCCCTTCTACTTGATCGAAAGGAGAAAAAACTATGGGAACTGAACCATGTGCAAGTACAAGATTTTTACATTCTATCTGTTGATTTGTCTCTTTAATCTTAATTTTGTTTTTATCAATAATCTCACCGGTTCCCTTGATAACATCGATATTATTTTTTTTCATCAAGTATTCTATACCTTTTCTTGACATCATAACACTTTTTTGAGCATGTGCCATGATTTTTGATAGTTCAAAACCTTCAATGGAGAGTTTCAATCCAAATTTATCACTTTTTTCCTTCACTTCATCGAGCAAATGTGCAACTGTCAATAAAGCTTTTGTTGGTATACAGCCCCAGTTTGTACAGGTTCCACCGAGATTCTCTTTTTCGATGAGAACAACTCTCTTACCATAGTGAGCCAACTTGATTGCACAAACATATCCCCCTGGTCCTCCACCTATAATAGCAGCATCGTACATATAAATTTCACCTCCGTATTTTTTCATACAATTATAGTTTAATACATAAACTTCTCATTGGATAGTTTGTAGTTTTTTCGTTTTTCAACATGATATTTAACTTTCACGTGCTGTATGGTAAAATTTTATGATATCACACAATACTGAATTTTTTGAAAGGAGTATGTATTAATATGCGTGAAGAAATAGACGTACACATTGTTGGCGCGGGGCTTGCGGGTAGTGAAGCAGCCTGGCAAATTGTAAAAAGAGGTTACAAGGTTATCATACACGATATGAAGAAAATTAAAAAATCTCCTGTACACAGCAGTGAAAATTTTGCAGAGCTTGTTTGTAGTAACTCACTCAAGTCTGTTGAGCTAACAAACGCCGAGGGATTATTGAAAGCAGAGATGGAAATATTCGGTAGTTTAATACTTGAATGCGCTAAAAGGAATCGAGTACCTGCCGGAAAGGCTTTGGCAGTTGACAGAGAGAAATTTTCAGAATGTGTCACACAGATGTTAATGTCAACAGAACTCGTTGACATAGTGTGGGAAGAAGTAAAAGAACCATATTCAAATGGTATATGGATTATTGCAACAGGTCCAACTACGGAGGGGAAACTCGCAGAATGGATAATCAATCAAACGGGTGGTTTTTTTAATTTCTTTGACGCAGTCGCTCCGATAGTAAGTGCAGATAGTATAGATATGAACGTATGCTACATTGCAGACAGATATGGTATTGGAACAGGAGACTATATAAATTGCCCAATGAATAAAGAAGAGTATGAAAGATTTTGGAATGAACTGGTGAACGCAGAAGTCATCGAAATGAAAGACTTCGACAGAAAATTATTATTTGAACGGTGCCAACCTATAGAAGAGATAGCCAAAAGTGGTAAAGATGCAATGAGATATGGACCTCTCAGACCTGTTGGACTTACTGATCCTAGGAGTGGTAGAGAGCCTTATGCAGTTGTTCAATTACGTAAGGAAAATGTTGAAGGAACAATGTATAACGTTGTAGGGTTTCAAACACGTTTAAAATGGAAAGAACAAGAACGAATATTGAGACTTGTACCAGGGTTACAGAACGTAGAAATATTGCGCTATGGTGTGATGCACAGAAACAGTTATATTAACTCACCAAAAGTGTTAGATGAATTTCTTAGACTTAAATCAAATCTAGAAATCTTCTTCGCTGGTCAAATCACGGGCGTAGAAGGATACGTGGAATCCGCAATGACTGGTATGTACGTTGGAATAAATATAGCAAGATTATTGAGTGGAAAAGACATGGTGAAATTTCCAGAAAAAACTATGTGCGGCGCACTCTTAAAGTACATTACCAACGCAAGGGAGTTAAAACCAATGTATGCTAACTTTGGACTACTGGAAGGTGCTAAAGATCGTGAAAATAAAGCATTAAGAGCTATTGAAAACATGAAAGTATTCTATCAGGAGGTAATCAATTAAATGCAAAAAAACGCTAGTTTAGATCTTCTACTCGGGGATTATAAGAAAGCTATCGTGAGACTCTCCATACCCAATATGATTTCAATGCTCGTTCAGACAATTTATAATCTTGTAGACGCAATCTGGGTTGCTGGACTTGGAACTGTTGATCTTGCTGCTATGGGTTTCTTTTTCCCGATATTTATGATCGTGATGTCCATAGCTACTGGAATTACAATCGGTACGAGCTCAGCCATATCAAGAAAAATAGGTGCCAAAGATTACAATAGTGCAAGATCAATTGCGGAACACTCACTTTTGTTAGCTTTAATAATTGGCATCTTTACTATGGTTTTTGGTATTCTTTCACTTAAAACAGTACTTATTGGTATTGGTGCAACTGGCCAAGCTTTAGAAAAGGCTTATGAATATGGTTTTATCATTTACATTTTTACTTTACCACTTATGTTTAACAACACAGCCATCGGCATTCTCAGAGGTGAAGGTGATTCAAAGCGCCCAATGTATGCTGTTATATCCAGCTCAATTTTGAATATTGTGCTTGATCCAATATTTATTTACACTTTTAAACTTGGTATATCTGGTGCGGCATGGGCAACAGGTGTATCGATACTGTTTGCTTTTTTCATACTATCATATTTACTCTTTGTTTCAAAAAATACATTTCTGAGAATTTCTTTTAAGAACTTTTCGTACAATTCTCTTTTTATCAAGGACACTTTTTTTGTCGGGTTTCCAACAGCACTTGCTCAAATAACAATGTCTGTTGCGATATATGTTTTGAATATTTTTGTCGCAAAAGTTGGAGGAAATACAGGAATTGCAACTTTTACAGCTGCCTGGCGAATAATAAACCTTGGAACGTTAACGATAATAGGAATTTCTTCAGCGGTTACTTCTGTTACTGGTGTTGCTTATGGAGCAAAGGATATAGCAAGGCTCAAAAATTCATTGACCTACGCAATAAGATTCGGCGAAATATTTGGAATTTCTATAATGGTACTTATTTTTGTCTTCGCAAGGCCGTTGGCTTTCTTATTTTCTTACACAAAATCGTCAACAAGTTTACTTGAAAATATTGCTCAAGCATTAAGAATCTTGTGTTTGTTTTTACCTGGTACACCATTTGGTATGTTGACTTCCGGGATGTTTCAAGGAATTGGACAAGGCTTTAAAAGTCTTGCCACAACTATATTAAGAACCATGGTTTTTCAAATTTTCTGGACGTGGATATTTGTAGATGTTTTCAAAATAGGATTAAGCGGCGTTTGGTGGGGTATAGTCGTTGGTAACGCGACTGCATCCATGGTTACATACAGCTGGGGAAAAATAACGATAGAGAAACTTAAAATAAAATTTGAAAACTCAAAGTCTTAACTTTAAGGTGAGTTATAAATGTTTTACTGCATGGGAACGAATTTTACATAACTTAACTTTTCTATTTTTAACTCATCGTTGATTTTTGTTATTTTAGTAAGTATTTGCACAAATTCATCACCTATTGGAATAATCATAATACCTAAGTTTTTTAATTGTTGAGTAAGTTTTTCAGGAATTCTTTTCGCATAACAAGTAACCGTTATTTTGTCAAACGGAGCATACTCTATTAGACCTTCTTTGCCATCACCCGTAATTACTGTAACGTTTTTAATTTCTAATTTTTTTAATCTCTCCAACGCGCTTTGTGCTAACTGCGGTATTCGTTCTATTGTGTAGATCCATCCAGATTCACCTACAAGCACGCTCATCACTGCGGCATTGTAACCGCTTCCTGTTCCAATTTCAAGAACTTTGTCCCCAACTTTTAACTGAAGATATTCGCACATCATACCAATCATATGGGGGGCAGATATAGTCTGACCATAACCAATTGGCAAAGGTGTATCGATATATGCGCTATCAACGTATTCTTCCGGTACAAATAATTTTCTGTCCACAATATTCATAGCTTCTATAACCTTTTTTGAAACACCGTAATACTCAAGATGCTCATACACAATTGCCACCTCCAAGAAGTGGCTTATTTTCTGTAAATGAGGTAGGCAGTGTAACCTATGTACGTTAAAAACAGAAGTGTACCTTCGACACGGCTAAGTTTCAAGTCTTTCGAAAGCAATACTAACACGCTTGTTATAACTATAAGTAATGTAACATCTATGTTTAATACAGTTGGATAACTTATCGGGTTTATGGTTGCAGAAATTCCAAGTATGAAGAATATATTGAATATATTAGAACCAATAACATTTCCAAGCGCTATCTCATTGTTTCCTTTAGCAACAGCAGCTAAAGATGTAGCAAGTTCGGGAATTGATGTACCTGCAGCAACTATAGTTAATCCTATTAACTTATCAGATACACCAAAAAGTTTTGCTATATCTACGGCACCATTGACTATCCACCTACCACCTAATACCAAACCAGCAAGACCACCTATTACATACAAGGTAGCAGTAAACAAGCTAATTTGCTTTTCCTTTGTTTTTTCAAGTTCTTCAAACATCTCTCTGTCTTTTTTTGCCATTTCGAATATGTAAGACATAAATATTGCAAAAAACAATAACAATACCACACCATCCCCACGGGTAATTATAGATGGTTGTTTGTTACCAAGAGCGAGTACTGATATTGCTGCTATCAAACTTAAAGGTATTTCTTTTCTTAAAGTTGAGTACTGAACTGTTATACTTTTAACCACAGCTGAAAGTCCTGTGACTACCAGTATATTAAAGATATTGCTACCTATTATATTCCCAAGACTTATATCTGAATTTCCTTTAATTGAAGATACTATGTTTACAGCTAATTCTGGTGACGAAGTACCAAACGATACAATAGTTAACCCTATAACAAGATCTGACACTTTCAGCTTTTTAGCTATTGCTGCTGAACCTTCCACTACCTTGTCTGAACCTAAGGTAACAAACAAAAAACCAACTACAAGCAGCAAGATCGATAGGACCAATTCCTTTCACCTCTTTTACTCAAAATATCATTTAAGTGGCAACAGGATTTATTATACCACCAAAACAAGTCTGGTTCCAGTAGTCGATGATTGCACGTTGTTGATTAATATTTGCTTTTGTGGTAAAATATCAATAAAGAAAGTTTGTAATCATTTCGAGGAGATTTTATGCTATTTTATGCTAACCGTTGCTCATAAATATTTCAAAATTTTAACCAACTTTTCGTAGCAAATGTAATATTTATATTGTACAATTTTTCACGAGGAAAGTAAAAGGGATTGAAAAGTTTTATCAGCACACAACATTAAAGGAGGGAGTAAGATGAAGATAGCGATTAACGGTTTTGGAAGGATAGGAAGGCTTGTTTTGAGAGAACTCATTCGCCGTAACAGTAACATTGAGGTTGTAGCCATTAATGATTTAGACAAAGCAGAAACATTAGCTCATCTTTTCAAGTACGATTCTGTTCACAGAGTATTTGATGGTGAAGTGAGGGTAACAGAAAGTTCAATAATTGTCAATGGTAAGGAAATCAAAGTTTTTGCCGAAAAGGATCCCGCAAATCTTCCTTGGAAAGATCTTGGTGTTGATGTAGTTGTAGAATCTACAGGTAAATTTACAGAGAAAGATGGAGCAATGAAACACATTCAAGCTGGTGCAAAGAAAGTGATTATAACCGCTCCGGCTAAGGGAGAAGACATTACCGTCGTTATTGGCTGTAACGAAGATCAACTTAAACCTGAACACCAAATAATTTCTTGTGCTTCTTGTACTACAAACTCAATCGCTTCAATTGTCAAAGTACTCAACGATAATTTTGGCATCGTCACTGGTTACCTTGTAACTGTACACAGTTACACAAACGACCAAAGAGTTCTCGACCTTCCACATAAAGACCTCAGAAGAGCAAGAGCTGCAGCCATGAATATCATACCAACAACAACAGGCGCTGCGAAGGCAGTTGCACTGGTTGTGCCAGAAGTCAAAGGTAAGCTTGATGGTATGGCATTGAGGGTCCCAACTCCAGATGGTTCCATTTCTGTTTTAAGCGTCCAAGTCGAAAAAGCAACAACAGCTGAGGAAGTCAACGCAAAGGTTAAAGAAGCAACAGAAGGAAGACTCAAGGGAATTATTAAGTACAATGAAGATCAAATAGTTAGCATGGATATAGTTGGTACAACATACGCTGGAATTTACGACGCAACGCTTACAAAAGTTATGAATGGAACATTTGTAACAGTTTATAGTTGGTACGATAATGAATACGGTTACACATGTAGAGTTGTTGATACAATCGAACTTGTTGAGAAGATGCTTTAATCTTAAGAAACCGAAGGGGGGGATATTTTCCCCCCTTTATTTGAAGTGCGTTACTTCTTTACATATTAAATTATTTGGGAGGTGTAAAAAATGGAAAAGCTTACAATCCGTGATGTTGATCTCAAAGGTAAAAGAGTAATCATGCGTGTTGACTTCAACGTTCCAGTAAAAGACGGTGTTGTTACAGACGATACGAGAATTGTTGAAGCGATTCCAACAATTAAATACGTACTTGATCAAGGTGCAAAAGTAATCCTCCTTTCCCACCTTGGTAGACCTAAAGGTGGTCCAGATCCGAAATACACAGTCAAACCTGCTGCTGAAAGACTTGCTCAATTACTTGGTAAGGAAGTAAAATTTGTTCCAGCATTGTATGGAGAAGAAGTCGAGAAGGCTGTATCAGAATTAAAAGAAGGCGAAGTTCTTATGCTTGAAAACACAAGATTTGATCCAGGGGAAGAAAAAAATGATCTTGAACTTGCCAAAAAATGGGCAGCACTCGCGGATATTCACGTGAACGATGCATTCGGTACTGCTCACAGAGCACATTCAAGTAATGTTGGTATTGCTCAATATATACCAAGTGTAGCAGGCTTTTTGATGGAAAAGGAAATCAAGTTTCTTGCAAAAGCGACCCTTAACCCCGATAAACCTTATGTTGTTGTACTCGGCGGAGCAAAGGTTTCTGATAAGATTGGAGTTATAACTAACTTACTCAACAAGGCAGATAGAATAATCATCGGTGGAGCTATGATGTTTACGTTCTGGAAAGCCCTTGGGAAGCAAACAGGAAATTCTCTTGTTGAAGAAGACAAAATAGAGCTGGCAAGACAGCTCTTAGAACAAGCAAAAGAAAAAGGAGTGGAACTAGTTATACCAACGGACGCTGTTTGCGCACAAAAGATGGAAGCAGGTGTTGAGAAAAAGGTCTTTACTTGTGAAGAGGGAATACCAGAAGGTTGGGCTGGTTACGACATAGGTCCTGCAAGTACAGAACTTATTAAATCAAAACTTGCTGACGCTAAGACTGTTGTTTGGAATGGACCACTTGGAGTTTTCGAAATTGAGGATTTCGCTGTGGGAACAAAGGCAGTTGCTGAATTCATCGGTTCATTAACGGATAAAGGTGTTACAACGGTTGTTGGTGGTGGAGACAGTGCAGCAGCAGTAAGTCAATTTGGGCTTGAAAAGAAGTTCAGTCATGTTTCAACAGGTGGTGGAGCTTCTCTTGAATTCCTTGAAGGAAAAGAACTACCCGGTATTGCATCGATAGCAGATAAAAAAAAATAATTGGTAGGAGATACATCTTAGCTGGAAATTGGAAGATGAACAAAACACCATATGAGTCTCAGCAATTTGCAAATATCTTAGTAAACGCACTTGCAGGTATTGGAACTTTTGATATATACATTGCTCCAACATTTACTGCGCTTGATAGAGTTAGGGAAGTAATTAATTCAAGTAACGTAAAACTTGCGGCACAAAATATGTACTACGAAGATAGTGGAGCATACACTGGAGAGATATCTGCTAAGATGCTTAAAGAATTGAATGTATCGGCTGTTATAATTGGACACAGTGAAAGAAGAAAGATATTCGGTGAAACGGATGAGTTGATTAATAAAAAGATAAAAAAGGCAATCTCCGAAGGTTTGACACCGATATTTTGTATAGGAGAAACATTAGAAGAAAGGCAAAAAGGTTTAACTTTCTGTGTTATTGAAAAACAGGTCAAGGAAGGTCTTTATGGGCTAAAAAAGGAAGATGCACTCAAAGTTGTTATTGCATACGAACCTGTGTGGGCAATTGGAACAGGAGTTGTAGCAACACCACAACAAGCACAAGAAGCACATGAATTTGTAAGAAAGTTGCTTGCTCAGATCTACGATACTCAAACTGCTGAAAACATCACAATACTCTATGGAGGTAGTGTAACACCAGAAAATTGGTTTGGATTGTTTGTGAAAAAAGACATCGACGGCGCACTTGTAGGTGGGGCAAGTTTGAAAGAAAGTTTTATCGAATTGGCAATGATTATGAAAAGAGTAATACAATAAGGATCAAAAAGCCCTGGTATTCGCCGGGGCTTTTTAGCTTTTTATTTGAGAATGTAATCTGTAAACTCTTTTTCTTTTCTCTCATTCCAAGTAAACTCGTCAATGTGTTCTTCAATGTTCTCTATCAATGCATGATAATTGGCATATGCTTCTAAGATTCTGTGAACAGAATCTTGAACATCCGAAGGTTTTATGATAACCCCAACTTTACATCTTTCAACAATCTTTCTCATCGAAACAAAATCATATCGAACTACAACAGGTGTTCTTGCCGCCAAAGAATCGTAAAATTTATGAGGAAGTGAGTACAAGTCGTTTCTATAATCATTTGTCCCAATCGTTGAGTACGAAACTAAGGAAAAAGTGGCTCTTGATAATTCTTTTATCATCTCCTTATATGGTAGAAACTTAGTTGCTTTGTGAGGTAAATCTTCAAAAAGCTTATCATCCATACCTATAACGTGAAAAGAAAAACCATTATCTTTCAGCTTTGTAAGTATACTTTTTTCTTCCTGTAGTTTCCTTGCAACTTTTCCGACAAATACAATTTCTTTACTCTCAATCTTAGCTTTTAGATCAATTTGCAAGTCTATTCTCTCGGCATAATTTGGTATGACAAGAAAATCTTTGGTTATACCCAAGTCTTCTGGGATCTCCTTGCTAACAAAGATTAATTTATCAGCCAGCTGCATCTGCTCTTTAAAGATATTAACCATAAGCTGTTCCTTTACCTTCCCAAAAAATCCTCCAAGGTTACTCAAAAAATTTTGTGGATGATACTCGTGAACATCAAACACAACTTTTTTTCCACGCGATTTTGCCCATTTGAAAGGTAACAAAGGTTTACTCGGCAAAAAATGATGTAGATAAAGTATATCGAAATTTGTTGAAAAAATAAGCTTAATTATTTGATCATCTAACTTTCGTCTTTGGAAAAACTTCTTAACCTGACTTATTCCAGTTTGTTCTTTCCACCTTATAGGATAGTAGAAAACGTTATCAATTTCACTCGGTTTTTCATAATCTTCCGTAATATATTGATACACTACCTTTGTGTACTTTGAAAGTGCTTGGACAGTTCTAAAAACCCTCTTGTCATATTTTGAGTGCATATAACCAACGATTAATACTGTTTTCATAACCTTTTTACTCCTTTGCTATTGATTATCTTTTTAACATTCTTTATAATGTACAACACCTCTATCTTGTAAATCATTACCAAAACAGATATAATGACCAGATTGAAACAAAATAACAATAGGCTTTTGGAGAGGAAAGTATTGATAATTGCCGATAAATAAAGCAAGACTATTCCAAAGAAAACTTTGAGCTTATCGTAAAGAACATAAAAGAGTTTTTGTGAAACAGTGAACTCAACTAAGAATATGAGAAAATACGAAACACCGGAGGCGATAGCAGCACCTCTTGCTCCAAGAACTGGAATCAGTAATATATTTAATATAACATTTGAAACTGCACCGAATGTATCACTTACTATAAACCAATATGTTTTATTTTTAAAATCTATTCCTCTTGCCACAACAATTGCCATAGACATAATAGCTGGGTATGTCAATAAAAAAGGTGATATGCTTGCAGCGTTACGGTACTGCTTTGCAAATAGCAAAAAAATCACATCTTTGAACGACATTAACAACACAGACAACGATACTACCAAGAATGATACATAATTAAATATCCTTGAAATCCTCTCTCTGATACCTTCTCCTTCCTTTTCGTATTTTTCATACACATAGGGATACCACATAGTATTAAAACCGGATGTAAAAATTCCCATTGCAGCCACCAATTTGTTCGCTGCAGCATAGAGTCCAAGTTGTGAGAAATCTTTATAAAATCTTATCATTATCTTGTCTGTTCCAGAGACAATCCACCAAACAATAGCAGTGAATAAAAAGGGATATCCGTACATAAACACTTTCTTTGTAATTTCTAAATCTATCTTTATTTTTTTAAGTAAATCCTTAAGCAGAAATATACCTACTACAGAAACTGTGATGTAAGAGATCAATTGAGAGATAACAAGTGCATAAAAACTCTTGTTGATAAACAGAGAATAAATTATCGCTACTGCCAAATTTACGATCTGCGTCAAAATACTCAAAAAAGAGTACAAAACTCCTTTCTGCTGAACTCTAAGAAGGGTTAAAGTATATTGCTGAATTATACTGAATAAAAGTGAAAATAACATAGCTAAAACAAAAGTAACCGGATAACCGGTTTGAAAAACGCTACCAATTTTTTCCTTCAAAGCAAACAATACCGGAGTAACGACGAGAATCCCAAAAAATGGTATTAGAATTGAGCTGTAAAAAAGTGTGCTCTTTTCATCATATTTGTAATAGAAACGCATCAACGAATTCAAAGTGCCACACTGTACGATGAGTGAGACAAGAGAATAAATTGTATAAAATAGTGAAGCTTTTCCAAATTCCCCTGGTGGTATCAAATAAGAGGTAATCGGTGTTGAGAAAAAGCTGATAACCAAACTAACCCAAGTACCAACGGAAAAAGCAAGGTAATTCTTAAACACCCCATTTTTCATAGCTTCACTCCGTATCTTAGCCCGCTCTTATATCGAAGTTTATGTTTAAAAACCTTCTTATTGAGTTAAGCTTCCGTTCAAACCTTTTATCCACACACACTGTAAATTTGCCGTGAGTAGCTTTCTCAATCAAATTTTCGTATAACTTAAACTTTTCCCTTAGCTTAGTAAAAAACAACCGGGCATCTTTTCCTAAGAGAATTGGTATTGACTTGACCTCCTCAGGATCTAAATTTACCAACTCATTGCTTTTGAATCTGTAAGAATTCAAAACTGCATTAAAGTAAGGATCCTGTTTCTTAATTGAGTATTTCTTTAATAGAGATTTGAGCAAGGCATATACTTGAAATTCTTTAAGTGATCTATTGGTAAAAGGCAGTTTATAAAGTTGCACAGGTAGCTTTTTTTGATATGGCAGAGGAATAACGTTGTAATAATTTGAAAGTGTTACTATTGTCCTTGCAACACCGTTGAAAATCTCTAATTTACCAATTTCACTGTGGACATAGTTCTCAGAATGTACCCTGTATTTATACCAAGGCTCAGGATTATACTTTAAATTCAATATCTTTAGTTGATTCTTGTTTTTGTAAAACCAATAAGGCATGTTCCAAATCACATAATTTGTTAAAACGCTTTTATAAAAAGCAAATCGGGTTACAAAAAAGTGGTCCCCTATAAAATTCGACCCCTTAAGAAGTAGCAGTTTTAACGTATCTTGTGTTTTTAATCTTTTTGGTACTTCCAGTAAACCCTTCTCATTCCCTGTTTCGTCAATTTTCACGTAATCTCCATAGCAGCCATCAAGGTTATTCGACAGTATGAAATCTACATTCTTCACAAACGAGTTCTTGTTTACAATCAAATCATCTGAATGAAAAAGACAAACAAAATCTCCTGTTAGGTACCTAGAAGCAGTAAACAGTGCATTTAGTTGCCCTTTGTTTTCTTGTTTAACGTATATTATTTTCCTACTTTTAAACCTCTTGATTACTTCATCTGTGTTGTCAGTTGAACCATCGTTAACTACCACAACCTCAACATCGATACCTTCTTGAACCAATACACTTTCTATAGCTTCTCCAAGATATTTCTCATCGTTGTACGTTGGCATAAGAACAGATACTTTCATTTCTTATTCACCCTTTGATATATCTCATAAACTTTCTTTGCATGCTCAATGTAAGAATGGTTTTTTACAACGTAATTTCTTGCATTTCTTCGAAGAGTTTCCAAACTAGCATAATTTTCTTTAACAAATATTATTGACTCAATTATTGACTTAGGACTTGCCTGCTCAATCAAAAGACCATTTTCAGAGTGTTTTACAACTTCTTTCATTCCACCTATGCTACTACAAATTGTTACCTTTCCACAAGCCATACCTTCAAGCATACTCAAAGACGTCGCCTCTTCAACACCGTCAGAAGATACACTCGGTATCAATACTACATCGCTTGCCTTGTAATATTCATGTATAGTTTCATTAGGTATACTATCTAATATTAGTTTATTTTTATTATTTTCAAGCAGCTTCTCAAGTTCTTTTTTTAGATGTCCCCCTCCAGCAAAGACGAAGAAGAAATCATGACTTTTAATTTTGCTAAAGGCCTCCGCAGCATATAAAACTCCATTTTTCTTAACGTATCTTCTTGGAACAAGTACAATAAACGCATCTACTGGAATTTTCAATTTTTGTCGAAGTTTTATCTTTTCTTGCTCATCTACAGGTGTAAACAGGTCTGTGTCTATAGCGTTGTACAAGACGGTCACGTTTTCAGCTGAATAATTTAACTCATCAATTACGTAAGACTTTATACGGCTATCAACAACAATTATGTGTTTTGCCTTTCGCATTGCACTTTTTTCTACATCAGCCAAGAAATCGTGTACCTCTTTTTTTACCTTTTGAGAATACTTATCCCCCATGTAATTTACAGCCTCTTTTGCAAGATATCCATGCAAAGTGAGAATGATATTTTCATGGTTAACACCTTGCACTGCTATCACATCATGGCAGTGCACCAAATCAAACATGGAAAGCTGTAAATTTGAAAAAAATCTTAGCAACCTGTTTGTATTAGCTATTACCCTTTTTTTCTTGGAAAAAATTGATAAAGGATCGGTTTTCAGTAACTTCTTGAAAAAATCAAATTTCGATAGTATAACTTCTGGATAGAAAGTTTCAACACTCACGCCAATGTGCCTTAAACCTCTCTCCAACAAATCTTGATGTATGTGCTTACCTCCACGACGTACAATTTTAGAATTGTCCGAAGACACCATTGCTACTCTCATGTTTGAATTCCTCCAAAGTTGATGATATAATAAAATTTATAAAAACAATAGACTGATTTCTTAGACAGTCGCAGAGGTGATCTCGTGAAAATCTTGATACTTACAAACTTTTTTCCTTATAAAAACAATCCTGTAAGAGGTATCTTTGTTTCGAAAAGAATCGAACAATATAAGAATTTTAACTTAGAATTCAAAGTTCTAGGAATATCTTACAAAGAAACAAAACTGTTAAGATTTACAAAAGAGCTTTTAAAAATTCCTTTGTTGGAACCATTAGAATATTTTGACAATTTAAAATATGAATATATAACCGTTAAAAGAGGAATCATATCTGTTATCTTTCATAGATTGAATAATATCGATTTAATGGTAAATCAGTGTAAGAAAATAGCTGATCTTTTACTTTTTGAAACACACAATTTAATCCATGCGCATGGTATGTCTTTGCCTATTCCGGCTGGTCTCGTGGCGCGCGAGTTATCAAAAAAATTGAATGTTCCCTACCTAATTACACTTCACGGCAGTGAAGTGAATTACCAAATGAAACGTGAAAAAGTGAAAAAACTATACATTTCTGTTCTTGAAGAAGCCTCAAAAGTTATTTTCGTGAGCAACCGTCTCCTTGAAACAGCAAAGTCTTACGGATATTCAGGTAAAAATTCGGTCATTATTCCTAACGGCTTTGACTCAGACATTTTTTTTCCAAGAAACAAAGATGAAGTGAGGCAAGAATTAAATATATTTATTCCAAAAACTAAATACGTCGGTTACGTGGGCGGATTGAAATATGTCAAACGTGCTGACAAGCTCCCTGAAATATTTTACCAGATTGCGACAAAAATACCAGAGACAAAATTCATAATTGTCGGAGATGGTGAACTTCGAAAGCTTGTTCAAAAGAAAATTTCTAAACTTGGTTTAAATGTTTTATTTACCGGTAGAATACCTCAAACGGAAGTTGCAAAATATATGAGCGCAATGGATGTGATGATACTTCCAAGCAGAAATGAAGGATTTGGTACAGTATGTCTTGAAGCTCAAGCGTGCGGAACTTGTGTTATAGGTAGCAGTAACGGCGGTATTCCAGAAGCAATAGGATTTGATGAATTTGTAGTAATCGATGGCAAAAATTTCGAAAAGCGCTTTGCCGAAAAAGTTGTAGAAGTCTTGCTTCATGAATATGATAGTAATTTGTTTGTTAATAGAGCAAAGTTCTATAATTGGGAAAACTTAATCAGGAAAGAAATACAAATATATCGAGATGTAACTCAAGATACTTGAATTTTTCTTGTAGCTATGGTATAATCCATAGCGGTTTAGTTAGTTTGCTTCTCAGGCGTTGTGGAGAGGTGGCCGAGTGGTCTAAGGCACACGCCTGGAGAGCGTGCGGTGGCCACAAACCACCCGTGGGTTCAAATCCCACCCTCTCCGCCAGAAAAATTATTCATAGCCGGGACATACGTCCCGGTTTTTCGATTATTAAAATAAGGAGAGATATTTATGAGTTTGAATCCAAAGGAAATAGTTGAAAAAGTTACTGCGATTGCTAAACCGATAGTTTCTTCGCTGGGACTTGAATTGTTTGATGTAAAGTATAAATCGCAAAGTGGCAAATGGATATTAACCATATTTATAGACAAACCAAACGATTATGTGAGCACAAAAGATTGTGAACTTGTCTCGTACAGTATTGAAAAGGAACTTGACTCACAAGACATAATACCTGGAAGATACTATCTTGAAGTTTCTTCACCTGGCTTGGATAGACCTCTTAGAAGTATAAAAGATTTTGAACGATTCAAAGGAAAACTTGCAAAGGTTAAAGCAAAGAAAACATACAAAGGTTACATAAAGGATGTGGATACTAAAACAGGTGAGATTATATTGGAAGTTGATGAACAGTTGGTGGCTATAAACTTTTCTGATATAAAGACTGCAAATTTGGAAATTGAATTTTAATTCTGCAGGGAGGGAAATTTATATATGAACAGTCCCATGTTACTTGAAGCACTTAGGGAATTAGAAAGAGAAAAGGGTATTTCGATTGATGAATCTATACAAATTTTAGAAAAGGCTTTGATGAGCGCTTACAAAAACAAGACAGGTGAGAGAAATGTGGAAATAGTTATAAACAAACTTTCTGGAGAAATAGAAGCATATCAACTTCTTGAGGTCGTAGATAAGGTAGAAAATGAAAACTTGCAAATATCACTCGATGAAGCTTTGAAGATAAAACCAGATGCTGTGATAGGCGATATTGTAAAAAGAAAAATGAATATAAAGAAATTAGGTAGATTTGCTGTTCAAGTGGCGAAACAAGTCTTAATCCAAAAGATAAGAGAAATAGAAAAAGAAAAGCAGTACGAGAGATATTCAGATCTTGTTGGAAGAGTTGTAACTGCTGAGGTATTGAAAGTTACACCAGAATGGCTTGATATTAGAATCGGTAAGCTTGAGACACATCTTCCCAAAAAGGAATGGATTCCTGGCGAAGAATTCGAACAATCAGACCTGATAAAGGTGTATGTACGAGAAGTCAAAAAGGACAAAAAGGGTCCAAAGATAATCGTTTCAAGAACAGATCCTGAGTTTATCATTGGTTTACTGAAATTGGAGGTACCAGAAATAGAGAACGGGCTTATTGAGATTGTTAAAGTTGTTAGAGAACCTGGTATCAGAACAAAGGTAGCAGTTTCGTCTCGTGATCCAAAGGTTGATCCAGTTGGTTCATGCATTGGACCTGAGGGCTCGAGAATATTACCAATTCTGCGCGAGTTAAAGGTCGAAAAAATAGACGTAATTAAATGGTCAAACGACCCGAAAGAGTTAATTGCCTATGCACTCCTTCCTGCAACAGTGATAGATGTGGAGATATTGGATTACGAGTCAAAGGCATCAAGGGTACTCGTTTCTCCAAATCAACTCTCGCTCGCAATAGGAAAATCAGGTCAAAATGCCAGACTCGCTGCAAAACTGACAGGTTGGAAGATTGATATTAAACCTGTTATGAACGTTTAGCATGAACAAATTATAAATTAGGGGAGAGGTAAAATGCACGTGGATAGTTTAAAAAAAGAACTAAAAAATAGAAAGTGGAGAATGACTCCTCAACGAGAGCAGGTACTAAAGGTTTTTATTGAAACAAACAGTGAACACCTTGGCGCGGAAGAGGTTTACAGGTATTTAATAAGTAAGAGAACTAATGTGAGCAAAGCGACTGTTTACAGGACCATAGACTTGCTTGTTGAACTTGGATTTTTGAGAAGACTCCAGTTTGATGAAGGAGTTTATCGCTATGAATTGGTCGACAAAGAAAGTAAACACTCTCATTTTATCTGCAACTCTTGTGGAAAGATATACGAGTTGAAAGGTGAACTTTCACCTGAAAATGTTATGAAGGAATACGTTAATTTATTAGTAGAATCTGGTTATGTTGTTGAAGAATTTGATTTGAAATTCAGAGGTACATGCCCTAAATGTTCTAAGAAAAAAAGTAAAAAACTTGGGAACTAAATTAGTAAGTTAAGAAAAATTCTACTTCATGTTTAAGAATTGTGCATTAGCTTTTTACTTTGATATTCTTGCATAATTGCCAAGTAGATTATAAACGTTATTGAAAAGGCAATTGAGACTATAATATGTTGTGGTATGAGTGGAAATTTCGAAAATGTGTTGGCTATTAATTTTACAAACTGTGCAAACGGTAGAATCGAGTAAAGCAAAAACATGCTTAAAATGTGCAGTTTCATAACGTAAAGTACATAAGCAATAGATAAACAAAACATGATTATTTGAACTGGTACTGAAACAAGAATTGTTGCTATTATTGAAAATACATTTGTAGAAGAAATCAGAGATACGTACGGCGCGCTACCGAGGAAACCCCCTATGTTGGCAAAGAAATTATTTGTGGCAGATAGTACACCTATTGTTGAGAAAAATGTCATATAAAAGGATAAAGAAAGTACAATTTCTGGATTAACCAGGACAAGAAAGAGTCCCACAAGTGAGACCGTGTTTATCGGTCTCACTTTGTAATCAAATATATTAAATATCGACGAAAGCATTAACATCCAAAGAGCTCTTTGTGACGGCAAATTCATTCCAGAGCCTATTACAAAGATCGTTGGGAAAATTAAGGAAAGTATTATCTTGATGATTTTTTGATAGGTGATAAGAGAAGCTAAATAGTAGCTGAACAAATAAAGCAAACTCACATGCATTCCAGAAACGCAAAATATATGGTACAAACCGCTCTTTACGAAATTTTCATCTCTTGTCTGGTTGCCAAATAGATTTTGATAGAATGGATCAACTTTGGCTATGAAGCTTCTAAATGATTCAAATGATTCATAAATTAAAGATGTCGGGGTGTAATTAGTAGCTGTTGCATAAAACGTAGTTTTTGCATAGTATTTTGGATATGAGTTTGTTTTTATAAGCTCTCCGATGAAGTAAACTATCGTACCAACCTTCTCTTTTTTGTAAAGTTTTACGTCAAACCACAAACGTCTCCATCTTATACCATCGTAAAATCTTAAAGAAGCTATAGAAGAATCGGCCTGCACATTTTTAATCGTGCCAACAAACTGAACATTTTTCATTTTTACTTCACTTACTATTGACAAGTTTGAAATTATGAAAAGCGCGATGAAAAGTGACAAGCGTGGCTTTTTGGTAAGTACAAGCACAAAAATAGGCAAGAAGATAAATAAAAGTGGGAACTTTACGTAAGTTCCCACTATCGCACCTAGTACAGCACTTCCAAAGTAAAAAAACGAAAGGTAATTTTTAAAACCCACCCTTGAGTACACCCCCGTACTATCCGCATCATCTATAAAGTATGGATAATTGCAAGTTTACAAAAATAAAACCATGCATTGCGATTTTATGCTCCGAACTTTTCTAACCTTCCAGAGTAAGCTAAGATAAGATTCATAACATCTGTTGCGTGTATAGTGCCAAGTGTCCCTCTTGCACATTCAAATTCGTTGAATGCCTTTGAAAGCCCTTTCCTTGTGTGCTTGGCACAGAACATGATCGGTATTGGATGGAATGAGTGAGATTTCATTGCACAAGGTGTTGAATGATCACCGGTCACAACAAGCACATCGGGATTAAGTGAAAGTATTTCAGGAATGACTTTATCAACGTTTTCAATTACGTGTACCTTTTCGTCAAATTTACCATCTTCACCGTACGAATCTGTTTTCTTTATGTGTACAAAGAAGAAATCATAATTGTTCCATTCCTTTTTCAGAGTTTCTATCTCGTCTTCTATTGTTTGACCAGTTGGTATTATTGTCATTCCAACTAACTTTGCAAGACCCTTATACATTGGATAAACCGCAATTGCACCTGCTTTTAATTTATAAACCTCAGGGAATTGTGGAAGTTGCGGATACTTTGAAAAACCCCTTACAAGTGCAAAATTCATCTTCGGTTGATCTACAAGAACCTCTTTTATTCTGTCAAGCAATTTGTTAATTACTCTGGCAGTCTTTTCTGCTTCCGGTTCAAGGGCTGTTGTGTATTTTATTGGTTTACCCTCTTTCTGTGGGTCTGCGTCCTCAATTTTATCGGACAAGCCTTCTGCTGTGAGTTTCAAAACAAACCTATGTTCTTTCCCTGGGTAAAATGTTATTCTAACATCTTCAATTTCCTTTATGTTGTTATTCAAAATTTCAACTACCTTTGCACTCTCTTCCGTTGTAGGTCTTCCAGCCCTTCTGTCCACTACAATCTCACCACTAATCGTTGCAAAATTACCTCTTGCAACAACATCAAGCTCACCAACCTCTATATCTTCACCAAGTGCTTCAAGAATTCCACGGCCTATTTGATATTTTATAGGATCATAACCAAATAAACCAAGATGTCCAGGCCCACTACCAGGAGTTATACCAGGTAAGACAGGTACAGTTTGACCAAGATCACTAAGCATTGCTACTTTGTCAAGGTTAGGGGTATTTGCTTTCATAAGTGGGGTAACCCCTTCTTCATTAGGAAGATCACCTATACCATCCATAACAAGTAAAACAATCTTACTGTTGTTTGGCGCAATTAACTCACGTACAAATTCTTGTTTATCAACGCTCACAGTCCATCCCTCCATTTAATTAATTTAGCCAATTAATTACAATCTTATCATCAAGTGAAGTTTTTCACCAATTAATTATACCATAAAGTTTCATATTTTCCACACGCCATTTTCTATTAAAAGTGTTTCTTTTCCATCTTTAACTCCGTAGACATTCATTTCGCTGTTTCCAATCATAAAATCAACATGGGTCAAACTCATGTTTATTCCAGATTTTTCAGTGTCTCCATCGAAATCTTCAACACATGTTGGATAAGCTCTTCCAAGTGCAAAGTGTGAGGCGGCATTTTCATCGTATAGTGTGTTATAGAATATTTTCTTCAGCTTATAGATAGGCGAGTTGATATCAACAAGTGCAACTTCTCCAAGATAGCTTGCACCTTCGTCGGTCTCGATTAATTCTTTAAGTACGTCCTTTCCTCTTTTGGCATCAAAGTTTATAACTTTTCCATTTTTAAATTCTAACCAAAATTCATCTATTACGTTTCCTTGGTAAACAAGAGGCATACTGCTGTAAACGACACCGTTGGTCCCATATTTAAATGGTGCAGTGAAGACTTCCTCAGTTGGGATATTTGGCAAAAATGGAATACCGTTGGCATCATGTTCTATTCCACTAAGCCAAATATGCTTTGGAGCCAATTCTACTAAAACGTTGGTCTTTGAACTTTCGTATCTTAAAGCATCAAAATGCATTTGATTCAAGTAATCTTTTCTCTTCTTCAAATTTTCAAGATGCTCAACTAACTTTTCATATCCATTTTCATCTATTCTTGCCATGTAAAGTATATCTTTCCAAAGCTGTTCAACGTCACAGGTCCCGTAAATTTTTTGTGCCCATTCTGGGTTTGGTACACCAGCCACACACCATCTATTCTTGTTCATCATTGTGCGTTCCATAACATCTTTGAAGGCAATTTGACGAGCCTTCACATTCATTCCAAGCCTATTTGATGGAACCTCGGAAAGTAAATCTGCGTAAGAACCTACAAGAGAAATCGAAGCTGCACCTTGATCAAGAAAGCTCATTGCCATATCTACTTCCCATTTGTAAACGTTTTTCAATACCTCTTCAGGGGCTTTTAACAATTTTTGTTTTGTAACATATGTATCATTCCAAACAACAAGCACTTCATCTGCACCAAGATCATAAGCTTGCTCTACAAAAAGACGAACGAAGTCTTTATGATCCACCGATGCACTAACTATTAATTTTTGACCATCTTGGAGATTAACTCCTATCTTTAGGATTGCCTGCGCATAGCTTTTTAAAAGTGTCGTATCAACCATAAGTTATCTCCTTTCCAATCTCCAAAGTGTTAGTCTACTTGTAATAGTGTTAAGATAAGACCTACAATCAAAGAAAAAAAACCTATGTCAGAGGCATACGGAGTAAGGGATATGAGAAAACCTATCAAGGAAAGTGTATAAAACTTTATTAAATTCCCAAACATTTTTCCAAGATTCTTCTCGAGAACAAACTTTGAATACTCCAAGCGACTTGCGCCAAGTGCAAGTATGAGTAATCTAAAACGTTTGTCAGATGAATAAACACTTACGAAAAGCTTATAAAGTTGGTACATTATAGAGAGTAAAGCAAGGAGTGTGAAGACGAACACAATGTTTTCTATGTAAAACCAAAGTAAAATTAGTCCTCCAATGGTCATAATTTCGTTGAACAGATAAAGAGGCTGGTATGTGAACCTTGCTCTTTTTGCAACTATTTCGTAAGCAATGAGCACAGAAAAAAGGCTCCCGACCAGCGTACTGATCAGGGAACCAAATACTATATGTTGAAATATCTCGGCCATTACTTACGCTTTTCCTCCGACTGAGAATTCTTATCTTTAAATAGTTCTGCCATTGCGCCAACAGAAGCAAGTACAGAAGAGGTTTCGAGTGGTAAGAATATCTTCGTAGCTTGACCATTTGCAACTTCTCTTAGTGTTTCAAGATACTTTATAGCAATTAAATCATTTGTTGGATTCCCTTCGTGAATAGCTTTGAAAACATTGGTAATAGCAAGTGCCTGACCTTCTGCTTCGGCAATGAGTTTGTATTTATTAGCTTCAGCCACTCTCTTTATAGCTTCTGCTTCACCCTCAGCTTTTAATATTGCTGCTTGCTTTTCACCTTCAGCTTTTAAGATTTCTGACTGTCTAATACCTTCTGCTTCAAGAATGGCCGCACGTTTAGTTCTTTCAGCTTTCATTTGTTTACTCATGGCTTCCATAATATCTTTTGGTGGATCTATCTTTTTGATTTCAACTCTTGTTATCCTTATTCCCCATTTGTCCGTTGCCTCATCGAGTACCGTTCTCAGCTTTGCGTTTATACTCTCTCTCGAAGTGAGAGTCTGGTCAAGTTCAAGTTCGCCTATCACATTTCTCAAGTTTGTTTGAGCAAGTTTGATTGTCGCAAATTCGAAATTGTTGACATTATAGACAGATTTAAAAGCATCTGTAACTTCGTAGTATATAACTGCATCAACTACAACTACAACGTTATCTTTTGTTATAACTTCTTGTGGTGGAACATCTATAACATGTTCTCTCATGTCAACTTTTATCATCTTATCAAAGAAAGGGACAATGAAATGTAAACCAGCTCTCACTTCTTTTTTAAACTTACCAAGTCTCTCGATAAGACCTCTTTCATACGGTCTTACTATCCTAATACCGGTAGCAGCGATTATTAATAACAAAAAGGCAAGTGCAAGTAAAACTACGTACATAAATCTCCCTCCCATTAACTAAATTTGAGAAACTATTCAATTTTTGGTTTCCTCAACTTGCTTTTCGATTTTCGGTTTTACAACAACATGGGCACCTTCCACTTTTTCGATTACAACAAATTCTCCCTGTTCGAACGTTACCTTGTCATCAAAAGAGACCGCACGCCACATATCTCCACCAACTTTGACTACACCTTTACTTAATTTGTTATCTATTTTTTCTATTACAACAGCTTCTTTTCCAACAATTTCATCCACGTTTATACTCCTGATTTCTTCACCAGAAATCTTCTTCGCAAGTTTGCGGGTTGAAAGAACCAAAATGCCGGATACTATTACAAATGTAAGAAGTTCAAAGAGAGTATTTTCGTAAAAATACGCCACAACTGCCGCAGCAAGGCTACCAAGTCCAAACCAGAATATGAAAAATGTGGGAGTAAATATTTCTATTACCATTAATATAACCCCGAATATTATCCAAAAAGCAACAGGTGTGAACATTACATACCCCCCTTTGTAATTTAATTTATCGTGTTTCAATTATTTCACAATTCAATTTTTTGTATTGTCTTCATAAATTCGATAAACTTTTCTGCAAGTTCTGGATCAAAATATGTCCCTTCCATTCTACGAATTTCCTCCAAAGCCTGTTTTGGTGTTTTTAGTTCAGAATCCCAATCAGCTGATACAAAGTTGGTTACTTCATCGTAGTAATCTATAATAGCGATTATTCGTGCACACAATGGAATTTCTTCACCTTTTAAACCATCCGGAAATCCTCTTCCATCCCAGCGTTCATGATGATGTCGCACAGTTGGTATGTATTTCCACAAATTTTCGTTAATTGAAAGATAGATTGTTCCCATTACTGGATGATCTTCATAATGTGTCTCGATCGTTCGTAAACGCGTGGGAGAATACAGCATTAACTGTTCAATGGCTATTTTACCAACATCATGTAATATACCATGATGCATCATCTCGTTTGCCTTTTCCTCACTCCAACCCAAATATCTGGCGAATTCCTCAGATAACTTCGCTACGCGTTGCGAATGAGAAAAACCATCTTTGTCCTCAACTTCCGTTAAAACAATTATGTTCGCAAACAGAGAACGTAAAAGTTCTTCTATTTGTTTGTTAGGTGGATTGATTAACCCAGCCTTTTTGGCAAAATACTGTAATATCAATCCATAGTCACCTTCTTCATCGATGAATTCTGCTATTTTTTTCCCCTCTTTTTTAATTATGATCTTATCGCCTTCCTTATATATACAAGTATCTTTTTTCTCGAATCCGCACTCAGGTTCCTTACCAAACGCCTCTTTGAACAATTTTATAAATGATTCAGTTAACAAGATATCACCACCTTTTGTAAGATAACCGATAATTTTTTATAATCTAGTGATTTTAAACTATCGAAATTTCGTTCGCTCTTTTTGCAATTTCATCTTTTATTCTTTCGACAAAGTTTTCAAGATTTACATCATGTACATCTTTTCCTTGCCTTGTTCTAAGAGTAATGCTGTTGTTTTCTTTTTCCTTATCACCCAATATAATCATATAAGGAACTTTTTTCAGTTGGTTTTCTCGTATCCTGTAACCAAGAGTTTCATTTCGATCGTCAATTTCAACACGTATTTCATTCTGACTAAGTACATTTGCCACTTGCTGTGCATAGTCAATATGCTTTTCGGAAACTGGTAGTACAACGCATTGTACAGGAGCAAGCCAGGTTGGGAAAGCACCTGCATAATGTTCGATAAGTATACCAAAAAATCTTTCAATCGAACCATAGAGCGCCCTATGTATCATAACAGGTCTCTTCTCACTACCATCTGAAGTTTTGTAAGTTAGTTCAAATCTTTCTGGCATTTGAAAATCCATTTGGATAGTTGCACATTGCCACTCTCTTCCTATAACATCTTTCACATGAAAATCAATTTTCGGGCCATAAAATGCCCCTTCTCCTTCAGCTACTTCGTAAGGTACGTTCATATTTTCTAAGGCATTTTTTAATCCTTCGGTTGCCCTTTCCCACGTTGCCTCATCTCCCATATGATCTTCAGGCATTGTGCTAAGAGTTGCTCTGTAAGAAAATCCAAATATCCCGTATAGTTCGTTTATGAATCTTACTACATTTGTAACTTCATCAACTATTTGATCCTCTCTACAGAATATATGCGCATCATCTTGGGTGAATGTTCTAACTCTCAACAATCCGTGTAAAACTCCACCACGTTCATACCTGTGTACTCTACCAAATTCGAACAACCTTATTGGCAAGTCTTTATAAGAAACAGGTTTATTTTTGTAAATCAGTATGTGCCCTGGACAGTTCATAGGTTTAACAGCATAGATAACTTCTTCTTTTTCTGTAAAATACATGTTATTTTTGTAATGATCCCAGTGACCACTCTGTCGCCAGAGTTTTTCATGCATTATCAAGGGAGTACCAACCTCTACGTAACCATATTTTTTGTGGAGGATCCTCGACAAATTCATTAATTCTTTAAGCACAGTCATACCGTACGGAAGAAATATAGGCATGCCAGCTGCTACATCTGTATTTATAAAGAATAATTCAAGTTGTGGACCAAGTTTTCTATGGTCTCTTTTCTTTGCTTCTTCAAGCATTTTTAAATATTCATCAAGTTCTTCCTTTTTGGAAAATGCTGTACCATAAATACGTTGAAGCATGGGATTTTTTTCATTACCACGCCAATATGCACCTGATACGGAAAGTAATTTGAAATGCTTTATCTTACCCGTACTTGGCAAATGCGGACCTCTACAAAGGTCAATAAATTCACCCTGTTTATAGAAACTCACCTTTTCATCAGGAATCTCTCTGATTAGCTCGATCTTGTAAATTTGTCCCTTTTCTTCCATAAGTCTTATTGCGTCATCTTTTGTGAGTTCAAATCTTTCGATTTTTATATCTTCTTTTATTATTTTCTTCATTTCTTCCTCAATCTTTGGGAGATCTTCTTCTGTTATTTTTCCATTTGCGATATCGAAATCGTAATAAAATCCATTCTCTATAGTCGGTCCTATACCAAGCTTTACATTTTCCTGACCGTAAATTCTCATCACTGCTTGTGCCATGATGTGAGACATTGTGTGTCTATATATATCCTTTGCTTGTGGATCATCAATTTTTATTATTTTCAACTCACAATCAAAATCAACGGGCTTTTCTAAATCCCATAGCTGTCCATTTACCATTGCACCAACTGCGTTTCTCCACAAACCTTCGGAAATTTCCTTAGCAATTTGAGCAGGTGTTACAGCTTCAGAGTATTCTTTAATGCTTCCATCCGGCAATTTGATCTTCATAATTGTCAAGCACCTCCAAGATCTAATTTTCTGTAAACGTAGGCAAAGAGTAAACAATCAACAACAAATCCATAGACAAAGGAAAGCGGGACATTTAAATAATAAGGCAAAACAAAGATAAGAGACTGCAGCAAAGATGCACTCCAAGAATAATAAAATGCATCTCTATACAATTCTATCATAATTACCGAAAAAGTTATAATAAACCACAAAAAGTTTAACTCCTGATATGAAAAGCTTTGGTACAACAATGAAAAAAGAAATATCCTGGCAATCTTCCATTGTAACTTTTCGTTGTACACTGATTCCAAAAGAAAATATAAAGGTGTAAGTGTGAAATACTCTCTGAACACGTTGTCCAAAAGCAACGATGAAAAGGCACTTATCCAAACAATAAAACCCACATATTTCACCTCAAATATTACAATCCTATATCTTTCGCTATTTCTTTCATAGCCTCTAGTGACAAAGAATAAAATTCCTCAAGCGAAAGTCCTATATTTTCACATGACATCATTTGTTGCCTATTTGCGCCCTTCGCAAATCCCTTTTCTTTAAACCTATTTTTGAGAAATTCCACATCAATAAACTCAAGTTTCTTTTCAGGTCTTATGAGCGCTGCCGCTACAATAAAACCACTTGTTGGATCAACTGCATAAAGCGCTTTTTCCATCAAGGTTTCCGGTATTTTTTTCTCGCAATGTGCTAAAATAGCATTCTTGATATCCTCTGTTACCAGATCTCCAAGTATTTCGACAGTCTTGTAACCGTGTTCTTCGGGCTTATCTTTTGTGTAATCATAATCGAGATCATGTAACAATCCAGTAAGCCCCCATGTTTCCTCGTCTTCTCCAAAATGTTTTGCAAGTCTTCTCATAATTGCCTCGCAGGCAAGGCAATGGTTTACGAGATTTTTGTTTGAGACATGTTTTTTCAAAAGCTCGAGTGCTTCTTCTCGTTTCAAATTTACCACCTCCATACATATAAATTTTAAACGTTCATTATTTAGTTTTTAATATTTTACCATGAAATCATTAATAATGCAAAAAGTACGTAGCTAACCTTATGAACAAGCGAATTTAAGTTAATGGATCTTGGTTATGGTATAATAGTTTTAGAACTTTGGTAATATCGGTAAGACAAGATTGCTGAACAATAGAGTGAGGAGGTATATTGTAAGTGTTAGTAGACCTACATACACACACTACAAGCTCGGATGGTACGTTAACTCCAGAATCACTTGTAAGAAAAGCAAAGCTGATAGGTCTTGAAGTATTGGCTATAACAGATCACGATACTATTAGTGCCTTTTACGAACTTGGTAATATATTTGAAGATGATCTTGGTATAAAACTTTTGCGTGGGGTTGAGATAAGTGTCGAATACCCAACAGACTCACTGCATATAATTGGTTACAATTTCAAAGATATAGATGCTATTGGCAAGGTTTTGAATGAGCTTTTGGAATACAGAAACAAAAGGAACGAAATTATAATCCAGAAAATGAACGAAATGGGTTTCAGCGCAACTTTAGAAGAAATAAAACAAATAGCCAAAGGAGAGGCTATAGGTCGACCTCACTTTGCTCGTTTAATGGCAAACAAAGGGTATGTCAGAAGTATAGACGAAGCATTTGAAAAATACCTAAGAGATGGTGGTTTATTGTTTGTTGAAAAAAGAAGATTAAAACCAAAAGAAGCAATAGACTTGATTAAAAATGCCGGTGGAATAGCTATTTTAGCACACCCATTTGAGATATTAAGGGCAAAAAATACAAATGAAGATGATCTCAGCTACATTGAAAGACTTATCTTGAAGCTCGTAGATTACGGACTTGATGGCATCGAAGTTTTTTATTCAACACACACGCCTTCCCAAACTAACGATTTATTAAAAATTGCAAGAAAATACGATTTAATGATAACTGCTGGTAGCGATTTTCATGGCGATAACAGGCCTTCAGTGAAGCTTGGAATGGATATACCTTATAAACTATTGAGCAAGTTCCTGTGTGCTGTAAGCTGAAAACGTGGATCGTCAGCTAATTTTATAATAGCTGAGGTTAAGGTGATTGTTCATGGATAACCAAGAGCTCAGAGAATATAGATTACAAAGAGAAAAAAACAGGGAAGACTTTATTGATGGAGTCCTCCGAGAGCTTGACGAAGAACAAAAAGAAGCCGTCATAAAATCGCATGGAAAATGCGTAGTCATCGCTGGTCCTGGAAGTGGCAAAACAAAGGTGATAACTTACAAAATTGCGTATTTATTACTTAATAATATCAAACCCTCTGAAATTATGCTTGTAACGTTCACAAGGGCTGCTGCACGCGAAATGATAGAAAGAGCACAGCGGGTAACTAAGAGAGATTTGTCAGAAATGATGGCTGGAACCTTTCATCATGTGTGTAACTTATTGTTGAGAAAGTATGGAAGTGCTATAGGTTTAAAGCCTAATTTTACTATTTTAGATGAAAGCGATAGTAAAGATTTGATGAAAATATCAAGAAATAGATACGTAACATCAAAACAGATGAACAAAGCATTACCAACACACAACGAACTTTATTCAATTTATTCTTACTCAAACAATACGATGCTTACCCCTTACGAAACTGTTGTTAGAAAAGCCAAAAGGTGGATACAAGTTATAGACGTAATAGAAAAGATATTCCAAGAATACGAACTCGAAAAAGAAAAGCAAAATGTTGTAGATTACGATGATTTGTTAGTCAAAACATTACGGATGTTGGAAAACAATCCCCAAATAAGAGAACATATCTCATCGAAGTTTAAGTGGATACTGGTCGATGAATTTCAAGATACAAACATACTTCAATTAAAAATTGTTGAATATCTATCGGAAGTTCATGGAAATTTGTTTGTCGTTGCTGATGATGCACAAAGTATATATTCCTTTAGAGGGGCACGGTTTGAAAATGTTAGAGAAATCATGAAAGATGCAAATATTTTCAAATTGCAGACAAACTATAGAAGCACAGACAAGATAGTAGAATTAGTAAACCACATGATACCAAAAAACTCAGTTCCAAAAAAATTAAAGGCTGTCCGAACAAGCCCTCAAAAACCTGTTGTAGTGAATACTTATGATCATTTCGATGAGGCATCTTTTGTTGGGCAAAGAATAATCGAATTGATAAACGAAGGCTTTGGATACGAAGATATCGGTATTTTATACAGAGCACATTCTCACTCGCTTGAGTTGCAAGTAGAGCTCTCGAAAAGAAACATTCCATTCAGAATACTATCTGGGATAAGGTTTACAGAAACAGCCCACGTTAAAGATGTGATTGCTTTTCTAAAGATAATACTAAACCCTTATGATACAATTTCATGGACACGTATATTAAAGTTACTCGAAAATGTGGGTGATGCAACGGCCGAAAAAATAATTGCTCACATTATTGGAGAACATGCTGAAAAAACACCGATAGATATTTTCTTAGAAACTAAAATAAGAAGTTCAAACATCGACGAACTCAAAAAAGTGATGATGGATTCAATTAATAGACCTCCACAAGTACAAATAGAAAATTTCTACAAAGGGTTTTACGCAAATGTAATCGAAAGAGAGTATATTGATTTTAGAGATAGAGAGGAAGATATAGAAAGACTTATCGAAATGGCAGGGTTTTACGATTCTACAGAGGATTTTCTAAATGAGATACTCATCTCCGAAGATGTAAAAGGTGCTAATGAGGTGGAAACAGAAGGGAAAGTAACCCTGACGACTGTTCATCAAGCAAAAGGACTGGAATGGAAGATTGTGTTTGTAATAGGTGTCAATCCGGGTGATTTTCCACATTTCTTGGCCGCAAAAGATAATTGTTTAGATGAAGAGGAAAGACTTTTTTACGTTGCCATTACAAGGGCAAAGGACATATTGTACATAACACATTCTGTACTTTCAAGAAACAATTACAATTCATACAATCTTTACACAACAAAATCTTTAGAGAGAGATTTTGTTGAAGAAATCCCACCCCATCTTGTTGAATTTTGGAGGGTCAGATAATTTGGATAGCCAGTGACGTTAAATGGTATATAGGTACCAGTGGTTTTTCTTTTGATGATTGGGTAGGAACCGTTTACCCGGAATACATAAGAAAAACAGAAATGTTTACTTACTACTGGCAACATTATGGTTTCAACAGTGTTGAACTTAATTTTACATTTTATCAAATACCCACGCAAAAAGTTATATTAAACTTACTGAGAAGAGCACCTGCTGGCTTCAAATTCGCTGTGAAATTACACAATTCCATAACTCACGGAGGAAGTGCCGAGAATATTGAAAGTTTTTTGAAAGCCTGCAATATTTTAATCGAAGAGGAAAAGATGATAGGTTATCTTGCACAGTTTCCATATAACTTCAGAAAAAACGAAGAAAGTCTGAATTATGTTAGAAAAATCATACGAATTCTTGGACCGGCAAATATTTTTCTTGAATTCAGACACAAAAGTTGGGTAAACTGCCCTGAGCTTACGCAATGTCACAATAATGTTTATTTAGTAATACCTGATCTTCCCAAAATAATCGGATTGTTTCCATTGATAAAAGCCAAGAGCGAAACTGTTTATCTCAGGTTACACGGTAGAAATCCAAATTGGTTTACTTCAGACGAAAAAACACGTTACAATTACAATTATACTGAGAAAGAACTAAAAGATATAATTGAAACAGTACTTCCTGAAAAAATACAAAATGCATATGTGTTTTTTAACAACTGTTACAGAGGACAAGCGCTCAAGAATGCCTTGATGTTTAGAGATATCGTGGGGGGCGAAAAAATTGGAATTTTCTAACAGCAGGAATGAACGTAGTGAAGAGAATCAAGGTCAAAATACTTGGAAGGATGAAAGTTTGTTTATTAAGGCTCTATCAAAAGGCGACGAGGAAGCTTATAGGTACCTGTACAAGACTTACGCACCAAAGATAGGTGCACTTGTTAAAAGTTATCTCGGAACTGATGATATAGATGATGTTATTCAGGAAGTATTTTTGAGAATTTACAAAAATATCAAAAAATTCAGAGGGGAGTCTAAATTATCAACCTGGATTTATCGTATAACAGTTAATGTTTGTAACAATGTTTATAAAAAACTAAAAAGCAAAGGAATAATTATGGATATTACTGAATCAAACGAGAGCGATGAATACACGTATCAATTTCCGACAGAAGAAGACGTGAAGAAGAATGTGGCAGATGAAATTTTATATGAAAAGCTGAGAAAAACTTTAGATACACTAAATCCTGAAGACAGAGCACTTTTGTTTATGAAAGAAATAGACGGTTTAACCTATGAAGAAATAGGAAACATACTTAAAAAGCCGGAAGGTACAGTCAAAAGCAGATTACATTACATAAAGGAAAAGATAAGAAAAGCACTTGAGGAGGTTACGAGAGATGAATGAGGAGAAAGATAAAAGGTTTTCACAAATTCTTAAAACTGTCTCCGTAAGTTTTAGCTATAAACCAGGCCCTTTGATGGAAGAAAAGATAGTAAAGTGCATTAGAAAGCAAAAGCGCTTGGTAATTTTTTATAGATTGAGTGTTGTAGTCTTTATATTGCTCATTGCAGTGTTCTTAGGCCCGCACCAAGCCATAGTAAAAGAATTTGGTAAAGTTTTCTCGCTTTCCGAAAATTTTGAGAATCAGCTTGTCCAAAATGAAAATAAAACAAGCTTTAATTTGAAAACAAACATCCCAGCAAAAACATTTGACCTGAGTTTCAGTGAGAAGAACATCGAAAGTGATGAAAATGCTGCATTTAACGAGGAAGTTGATAAAGTATTTAAAATTATAAGATACGTCTCAATAGCAAATGACAATGGTTGGTAGTATTTATTATAATTACCAAGTTAAAAAGATCATCAAAAAACGGGTGAGCAAAATCATGGAAAGATTTAAAAAAATGATTGGAAAGAAAGTTTTAGCTTTAAATTTCGTTTTAATTGCAGTTCATCTTTTCGCAGATAGCTATTGTGTTAGAATGATTTATGAATCCAGCAGGTCAGGAACTTTTATGCGTTCGGAGGAAGTTTACGAAACAGCGGATGTAAAGGTCGTTATTGTCAGCATGCCTCAAAATTTCACATGGGTAAGGATAAAAGATAGATGGTATATTGGTGACAAAAACACATTGGTGAGAACGTTTCCAATAAAGGACTTGGTTGACGTTGCCTATGAATATATAAAAGAGAAAAAATTGGACATATCAAGAGATGGTGTTTACAAGTTCAACGAAGATTTCTTTTCCATAGAAATTTTTGTTGTCGACAAGGAAATAGTAAGAGTTACAAGAAAAGTTGGTGATGTCACTACAACTATGTACATAAATAAATTTCCAAAGCAGTTTGATATGAAAAACATACTTTCAAAATACAAGTTTGTAGAAGAAAGCCCTATTCCAGAAGTATTTTTCAATGTTTTCAAACTTTTTCTGTGGTCGAATGTTTCAGAAGTAAAGGATACATTAAGAATAAGCGGTTATGATAAAGACGGTAAACCTCTTGAATTAGAAATAAGTAAAGTTTCTGGTGATTTTAAAGTAGGAAATTACTACTTAAAAGTTCTCAAAGCCTCGGAATCCACAATGAAGGAGATTAAAAATGCGATGCGTGATAATTGATGGTTATGTGGACGAACCAGCAGTGCTTGGTGTACCTCCGTACGTAAGTACCTACGTAAGGTATACAGCTGGCTTGTTCATAATGAAAGGCTTTGAAGTGGATTACTATACGATAGATCAAGTGCGTGCCAACGATATGTGGCACGCATTTTCTGGTTACGATATAATTACAATAATTGGTGGTGTTACGGTACCTGGTAGATATGTTGGAGGTACTCCCATCACACCAGATGAGGTTAAGAAACTGCTTATTCTAAACAAAAAAGCTTACCGCATACTTATCGGTGCCATTGGCAGAGCTTACGCAGGAAAAGGCGCAAGTAGGGCAAAGTACACTGCAAAAGAGTTTGACGTGGATGAGATAGTTGTAAATTTTACCGAGTGGATCTCACAAGAATTAGAACTTAAATATACAGATGCAGTCAAAAAAGCATCTCTATCAGGTGCAGAGATTGTGAGATTACATCCAAGATATCCTGACATAATATGTGAGATAGAAATTTCGCTTGGTTGTGAGCGACGTACGTATTGTACATTCTGCACCGAACCAATACTTTATCCAAAATTTTTTTCAAGGCCTGTAAACGATATTTTAGATGAGATAGAGAAACTATACAAAAATGGTGTAAAATCATTTAGACTTGGCAGAAGTGCAAACATAGTAGCTTATGGAAGTGATTTTAACAACGGTTCCATAAACCCAACAATAGTGCATGAGCTGTATTCTGGTATAAGAGATAGATGCAAAGACATTCGTGTTTTGCATACCGACAATGCCAATCCAACTTATATTTCAAAAAACTTACCACAATCATCAAAAATAATTGAAGTTATAGCAAAATACAACACATCGGGAGATATACTTTCATTTGGTGTCGAATCTTTCGACCCAATTGTCAGAAAAAAGAACAATATTGAAGGAAGTGTTGAAGATATAGATAAAGCTGTAGAAATTGTTAACACTATAGGCGGATTTAGAGATAACGATGGTATCCCAAAGTTACTCCCAGGAATAAATCTTATATTTGGTTTATTTGGTGAATCCAAGCAAACCTATCGAATAAATTATGAAAAACTGAAGGAATATTTGGACAGCGATTTATTACTTAGAAGGATAAACCTCAGACAGATTATGATCTTTCCGGAAACACCGCTTTATTATTTATCTCAGCGGAAAACAATAAAACCCAACAAAAAGTTGTTCGAGCATTACAAATATCTCATACGCACAAATGTTGATAATCCAATGTTGAAAAAAGTTTTTCCTACCGGTAGTATAATACGTTACGTTATACCTGAATTTAAAGAGGGAAACGTCACATTTGGGAGACCTCTTGGAACATATCCTATACTCATCGGTATACCCGGCGTTCATGAGAGACCTATTGATGTTGTTATAGTAGGGCATGGGCAACGTTCTTTAACGGGAATTAGATTAACAAATGTAAATAATTTAACTATACAAGAACTCGAAAACATACCCGGGGTAGGTAGGAAAAATGCTGAGCGTATTAAGAATAAGGATTTCTCAACACTTGATATTAAAACCCACGAATTCATAAGAAGATATTTTTCAGTATAATGAATTAGAGGTGTTCTGGTATAATAGAGTATGAATAAAAAAATTCGCAGGGGGGAGCAACATGAAAAAAGCGCTTATAATTATTTGTGTTGGTTTAATTCTGGTATTTACTTCAAACTCATCTTATGCTGATACTTACAAAGACGTGCCACAATCTCATTGGGCATACGAAGCTGTAGAATTCTTAACAAGGCTTGGCATAGTAAGTGGATTTCCAGATGGTACTTACAGAGGTAACGAAGCAACAACAAGATTTCAAGTTGCACTTTTAATGTACAGACTTTACTACTCCTTTGACATCAAAGTAAACGAGCTAAAAAGCAAAATAGAAAGTCTCGAAGCAAAAATGGCTGGCCAACTTTCTTCAAAATTACCATCCCAAACACCCTCTACTACTTTCGATTCTCAGATTAAAGAGCTTTCTTCGGAAATTAATTCTTTAAAAGCTTATATTGAATCACTCTCAAAAGATGTTAAAAAACTTACTAACGATATAAATAATTTAAGCAGTAGAACTGACAAAATTGCTGGAGATGTAAACGAAGGAAAGAAGAACTATGACAGCCTTAAATCTCTCGTAGAAAGCTTGAACTCAAAGTATTCATCACTAATGAACAAAGTTAAAGAGATAGAGAACAACTACCAACAGTCTTCGTTACTTTTCACAAACATTGAGGCAAAGGTAAAAGGCGTCGAAGAGGCGTTGAACAGGAATGTATTGTTACTGAAAAGCGAAATACAATCATTGATAAGTACTGATGAAGAACTTAGAAAAAAGATGAAACTATTGGAAGATAAATACCAGGAAATTTTAAATTCTATACAGACCAGCAATTTGGCAGGTTTTCCTACCAACGTTGTTGAAGAAAAGGCTATTGCTCTGAGTTATAACGAAGAGATAAAATCAATAAACGCAAAGATTGATAGTTTAACAGATCAACTTAGATATGTGAAAACTCTTCAAGAACAATTGAATGAAATAAAAAGCGAAGTGAACAAACTTAAAGGGGAAATTGATAACCTTAAAAAAATAAGTCTAAGTTCGTACGAAGATAGTGGTTTAGCAGAAATGGAGAAAAAAATCAGCAGCGTTTTCAGTATCTTAGATAACCTAAGAATTGAACTTAAGAATCTTTACAATGTTACTACCATAACAAATGAACACGCAGATAAAATAAAGAAAATCGAATCGGATTTAGAACGTGTACGAACCCTAAGCAGCACTTTGATAGACAAAGATAGTGACTTGGAAATAAAGATTGAAGAGCTTAAAGTAAAATTAGACAAACTCCTTTCCGAAAGTCGAAAAAACGAACCCGAGAAATCATACGACGACAAGTCTAAGAATCAAACAGTGATTTTAGATATAGAGAAATTGGTTGAACAAGTGAGAGAAAAAATATACTCATCTGCTGAGTTTTTGATGGTATTAGAATCTGTCGAGCAAATAAGCCAACTGGAAAAAGAAATCGAGAGTATAAACTCAAAACTTAGGAACTTAGAAACGATGGTCGCAAATATTAATGAAACTTCCACAAAAAATGATATACAACAGATAAGAAAAGAATTCGAAGCCTTGAAAGAAGTACTTAGTCAGTTAAAATTTGCTCAAATTGATGAATCTTATATAAGCGAGTTGATTAAAAACGTGGAAGATAAGAACAAACAGATATCCGAACTATCGCAATACACCCAAAATCTTTCAAAGAAGATAGATTCAATTAATGAAAAGTTGAATAACCTGATCAATGAGACATCAAAAATATCACAGAGCACAGCTTTGACTCTTTTAGAAGCAGATGTAACGGATTTAAAAGGCAAAGTAAAAAAACTTGAAGAAGAAGTTCAAAAAAGAGTTACAACATCTCAGCTTAATTCTACAAACCAAAATGTTCAAAAAATACTTTCAATGTTGTTAGACTTGGAAAAGATGGTAAAGGAAGCTGGAAATTTACAGACTGATAACTCTATAAAATACGAAAAGGTAATAAATGATTTACAAAATAAACAAAACGAGCTTCTCCGCGACTTAGAAAATATCAAGATATCTATGAAGTCTTTGAAAGATAAGTCTGATAATTTAGAAAACAAACTTTCAACAATTGAAAAAGAAAACTTGAAAATTAAACTCGAAGAAATTAATGCAAAAATTGAAGGTATTAGTAATAAAAGTTACGCCTTAAATGAAGATCTCATGAAAAATATAGATAGCTTAAAAAGTGAAGTCAAGTTCATCGCAGAAAGACTTGACAGTTTGGCCAAAACCTATCAGACTTCCGAAGAAACACTCAGCTCGCTTCCTTTAGAAAAAGAGATTAGGAATAAGTTGAACCAACTTGAAATCCGTAACTCTGAATTGGAAAATAGGCTTTACACTTTAGAGAAAAAAACTAATGAATTTTCGTATCCAAACAAGGATCTGGAGCAATTAAGAAATATCCTAACACAGCTTATGGAAAAGACAATTTTTCTCGAATCGGAAATAACTAAGGTAAAGGAACTTCAAACCTCTTACTTTTCTGAAAAAATTCCGAATGAAATCCAGAGACTTGAAAAAATTCTTACCATGAAAGTTGACGAAATTGAGAGTGAAAACGCAAGATACCTACAGCAACTAAACGATTTACAGCAACATTCAGGAACACAGTTTGATTCGCTTAACGAAAAATTGTCCATATTGAAGAAAGATTTGGAAAATTCAATCCAGCAACTTTTGAACCTACAAGACAACAATTCAAAAATTATAGAAACACTTGAACAAAAAACAAATGTTTTAACTACCAGTTTCAAAGAGCAGGACATCAACCTAAAAAACTTAGCAATCACTTACAAAGAAGATTTATCTGCCATTCTAAACAAAATCAGAGCTCTCGAAGAAAAAGTTGAAAATTCAGAAAAGCAAATAGAAAAATCAAATGACACATTATCCTCTTACAAAGCAGAAGTGCTGAGTATTTTAAATCGTATTCAGGCGCTTGAAGATAAAACCAAAAACTTGGAAGAACAAATACGAAAATCGAACAACAATTTAGTTTCGTACAAAGAAGAGGTATCAAACATTTTGAATCGCATTAAGACACTTGAAGACAGTTTTGAAAATAGAACCCAAAACTTAGAGCAACAGGTAGAAAAAACAAACAATACCTTAGTTTCATACAGAGGAGAATTATCGAGTGCCACAGATCGTATCAAGACACTCGAGGAAAAAACCCAAAACTTGGAACAACAAATAGAAAAATCGAATAACACTATAAATCTGCACATAGTATCCTACAAAGATGAAGCTTCTACAACTGCTAATAGAATCAAAATGCTTGAAGAGAAAACAAAGTATTTGGAACAAGAACTTGAAAAATCAAGCCAAGAACGTGCAAGAATGCAAAGTACACAAAATATTTTGATACTAATAAGTATTATAGCAATTATAATTGCTCTTGTTGGAATCTTTAAATGAGATAACTTATCTGAAAGGAGTCGATGAATATTGTTTTATTCATTTCTTGTCATGAATTTTAGAAACAAGTTTACATTAGTTCTCAATCTGATTCTTCCGATTGTTTTTATGCTTTTATTTGGGTCTATTTTTGGAACGGAGGGTAGCGGTTCAAAAGTGTTATATTATTCAGATAGAGAACTTTACATGGAGAATAAATCATGGACTAAGCTCAGCCAAGAGCCATATGGTTTGCAAGACATAAAAAAAATGAAAGCAGATATTGTTGTTATTGCGAAAAATGGCAAGATAGATATTTATTATTTGAACACAATCTCACAATCTGAACCAGAGTTATTTTTATTTAGAAACAAATACTTAAGTGCAAAATCTACAAGTAGCGTGTTTGATATAACGGACAGGTCTGTGAAATTTCGTAGAGAGCTGAATGAACTTGAATACATAATGATAGGAGTAATGGCAATATCTTTGCTTTCTATTGGTATGAACGCAGGTGTAAGTATATTTTCCAATTACGTCAGATATGGACTTTTTAAGCGTTTTGCAACCACACCTGTCAATTCATTGGTTCTCTTACTAAGCTGCTCGGGTGCGCAAATTTTAACTGGGCTTATTTCATCTATATTGATTCTCTTTCTTTCAAAAATTGTCTACAAGGTAGATTTATTTGTTAAATTCGATCATCTACCTTTGTTTTTAATGGTTGTAATATCTGCTGTCATGCTTAATTTATCTATCGGAGTACTATTGAGTTTGTTATTTGCAAAGTCAGCTCAAAGTATATCTTCACTTCTTTATACAATTTTCATATTTTTCTCAGGTGTGTATTTTCCAATCTCGTTCTTGCCTACGTCTCTTAGAATTCTTTCTTACCTCATGCCACCAAGATACGTTCACATACTCTTCCAGAAAGTTTACGGGATAGAATCGATAAGCAACATTAATTTTTTCTCACTTAATGTGCTTTTTATAGTTTCTGGTCTACTACTCGGTGCGTATGCAACGAAAAAATTTTTAAAACCTTCTGTCTGATTTTTTACTACTAAAATGTAAACTTTAATTTATTTTAAAAAACTGTGAGGTGGCATCTTTGAAGAGTGAATCTCAATTAGTTCCCGTGTTACAGGTAACAAATTTGAAAAAATACTATTCTTCAGTTAAAGCTGTAGATGGTATCTCTTTCGAACTCTTTCCAGGACAAATTATCTCAATACTTGGACCAAACGGTGCTGGCAAGACAACCACTATTGAAATTATCGAGGGACTTAGACAAAAAGATGATGGAGAAATAACATACTTTGGAAAGTTCGATACTTTAAACAAACACGTAAAAGATAGAATAGGAGTATGTTTTCAAGAGAACTTTCTTTTTGAAGATTTGACCGTAATTGAAACTTTGAAATTGTTTACTTCCCTCTACTCTAGAAAATTACCGATTCAAGAGGTTCTCGATTTATTCGAGTTGTCAGACAAAAAGAAAGCACTTGTTAAACAACTTTCGGGTGGACAAAGACAAAGGCTTGCCGTTGCTCTGGCTTTTGTAAATGACCCAGACATAATTTTTCTTGATGAGCCAACAGTTGGTTTAGATCCACATGCACGTAGACACTTGTGGGACATTATCTTGCGGTTTAAAGATCTTGGAAAATCTATAGTATTGACCACACATTATATGGACGAAGCCCACCAACTTTCAGACAAAGTTTACATAATGGACCATGGTAAAATTATAGCAAGTGGCTCACCGTATGAGCTTATTGTCTCCTCGGGTTTAAACTCTATAATTGAATTTCCAAAAGAATATGCTGCTATTTTTGAGAATAATTATGAATTTGAACAAGAAGTCATAATCGCAGGTGAATACGCTTATGTGTACGTTTCGGATTCTGTAAAAACGATAGAATTGCTGCTTAAAAATGGGGTATACAATTTTGTTGTTCGTCATCCAACACTTGAAGATGTTTTCCTAAAGCTAACCGGAAGAAAAATTGAATAAGAATCGGGGGATTGAAGTGAATAAAATTTTTGCGTTATTTGATCCGCTTTTCAAGGTACTTTTTATCAGATCGAAGGAATCTGTTTTTTGGTTGACCATATTTCCTGTTATCCTATTTCTCATACTTACAACAATATTTGGTAATATTGAAGAAAACGTGGAGATGAAAATAAACATCATAGGTTATAGCAATACGTTACATAAAGTGTTTGAAAAAATTAAACAGTTCAAAGTCGAGTTTGTGAACATTCAAAATGAAACCAATCAATTGGAAAACTATGTAAAGAAACTTGAGAAAGGTGACATAGATTTGGTTATTAAACTACCAGAAAGTTTTGATTCCCGTTATACTACTGCCTTATTACTAAAACGTACAAAATTACTGAAAAAAATACCGATTGAGATTTATTACGTTCCGCAAAGAGATAGCTCAAAGCTTGCTAAAAATATAGTTAAAGGCATATTTGAATCCTTAGATGTTCTTGAGAGTGTTCAACTTGAAGAACACATTTTAGCCGATAACAAATACGATTATAATAATTTTATATATCCTGGTGTTATTGGTATGGCTATACTTTCGACATTTCTTTTTGGTTTTATGAATGAGCTTGAATATTTTCATCGAGGAAAACTAATTAGGAGATTTTTGGTAACACCCGTCAACATTGTTTGGGTTTACGTTCTAAGTGCCATCGTTAATGTGATAGAACTTTTCATTGGTGTTTTTATTCTTTCAATAGTTGCATACCTTAAAGGTGTCGATGTTATTGGTTATTTGCCAAGTGTTATATTTAATTTATTTTTATCTTCGGCTGTTATGATATCATTTGTACTTGCACTGATGACATTTATAAAAAAAGCATCGAATCTTTTTGCTTTTCAACAGGTGTTTTTCCAGGTTCAAATGTTTATCGGAGGATTTTATATACCGTTAAGATTCACACATCCAATTATACAAAATCTTGCAAGACTCATGCCTATTACTTACACTGTAGACAGTATGAGAGGTGTAAGAATGCTTAATTCTTTTGAATCCGGCCATATTTTGATACCATTAATTTATATCTTAGTTTCTTGTTTAATAATTGCCTCTAGAGCAAAAAAGCTTCAGAAAGAATGAAAAAACATATACCTTAGGGTGAACACTTGTGGATCTTTTTAATCTTCTTAAACCTAAAAAAACTCTATTTTTAATATTCTTGGTGCTTTCATCGTTTATCTGTATATCAACAATACAAGCTACAGCTGTTTACTTCACAGAACACGGTCCAGTAACAAAAGAGGTTTTGAAATTCATAAGAAGTTCTGTTCAATATCTTTTTGTCTCCGCCCTTGATGTAAGCCACCCAGAAATTACCAACGAGCTATTAAAACTGAAAAAACAAGGTGTCGACGTGAGAGTAATTTCAGAAAAACCAGTTTTTAACCTCCCCTCAAAAACTGACTTCTCAAAGGGGTTACATCATGTAAAGTTTATGGTAAATGAACATGGTGTTATATTTGGCTCTGCAAATTTTAGTATGAGTGGACTTGAAACAGGTTTGAACGATCTGGTGTTCTTTCCACAATCTTATTCAGCCAGGTTTAGAGACTTTTTTCTTAACCTTTGGAATAATGGTACTGTTATTAAAGTTAACGATTTTCTGGTGTCTCCAATAGACAAAGTTGAGGAAAATGTAGTAAAATTATTGTTGAAGGCAAGAAGGAGAATTTGGGTTTGTGTTTACGCCTTTTCGGATATAAACATTCTAGCAGTGCTGAAATACAAAGCAAGTAACGGAGTAGACGTGAGAATTATAACCGATAAATGGTTCAATACAAGTAGATTAAGTAATGTTCCATTGGAAAGTGCAAAAATTGTGAGTAGCAAAATGTTGCACCATAAGTTTATATTGGTGGATAATATTCTTTTAACAGGTTCAACAAACTACACCGAAAGTGGATTTCATAGAAACGTTGAAATGATCTGGATTACGAAAGACAGAAATATTGTTTCAAATTACGAAGCTATATTTAAAATGCTATATTATGGGAAGTGGTGATGATGCAACGGATTATTGATACTGTCGTTATAAAATTGGATGACGTATACGAATCGGATATAAACTATGCTTGTGACGTACTCTGTTCTGGAGGACTTGTTGCCTTCCCAACTGAAACTGTTTATGGACTTGGTGCTATTGCGACAAATCCTGTAGCCGTCAAGAAAATTTTTGAAGTCAAAGGTAGACCCTCAGATAATCCTCTGATAGTGCACCTTCCAGATGTTGATGAAATCGTTAATTTTGCTTACATAGACGATAAGTATTTGGAAATTGTAAAAAAGATAACACCAGGTCCAATAACTTTTGTATTGAGAAAAAAGCCTATCATTCCATTAGAAGTTACAGCAGGTCTTGATAGTGTAGGAATCAGAATTCCAGCACACCCCGTTGCTCAAAGATTAATAAAATGTGCCGGCCCAATTGCAGCACCAAGTGCTAATCGTTCAGGCAAACCAAGTCCTACCGATGCTAAAGCAGTTATCGAAGACCTGTATGGATTGATTGAATGTATAATAGACGCTGGTGAATGTTCATTTGGCATAGAGTCAACTATTTTGGATTTGACAAGAGATATTCCACTTGTACTCAGACCAGGTCCGATAACGCTTGAAGAGCTAAGCGAACTCTTTGGTAAAATAGAATATTATCAACCTAAAAACAATGAAAGACCATTGGCACCTGGAATGAAATATAGACATTACGCACCCGAGAAACGTCTTGAAATAACAAATGCAGAGAACTTAGTTGGTTACAAAAACAGTGACGTTTTGATATTGTGCACAAAAGAAACCAAAGAAAGGTACCTGCTGGATACAGATAATGTGTACGTTATAGGTGAATTACAAAAACCATACACCATAGCACAGAATCTTTATCGCTCTTTTAGAGAACTGGATAAAAGTATATATTTACGTGGGGTTATTGAAAAACTACCAGAATATGGTATATTCTTCTCGATAATGAACAGAATAAAAAAGGCTGTCTCTGGAAATTAAAATTGAAATTGTGAGGTGAATTAAATTGGATAATTACGTGATTAACTACACATCAAACAAAGAAAGTAAATGGCATTCAACAACCGTTTTAGCGGTGAAGAAAGATGGAAAAGTGGTTATGGCTGCAGATGGTCAAGTAACGTACGGTGCTACGGTAATGAAGGGTAACGCAAGAAAAGTAAGAAAAATTGGGGATGGGCAGGTTTTAGCTGGGTTTGCTGGTGCCGTTGCTGATGCTATGACACTACTTGAAAGATTCGAGAACAAATACAGAGAGTGGAACGGCAATCTCTTAAAGGCTGCTATCGAATTAGCTAAGGATTGGAGACTTGATAGAGCACTTAGACGATTAGAAGCTATGTTAATTGTTGCCAATAAAGAACATCTGCTCATCTTATCAGGTACAGGAGAAGTAATCCAACCAGACGAGGATATAGCGGCAATAGGTTCTGGTGGTCCATATGCATTGGCGGCAGCTCGCGCCCTTTTAAGAAACACTGACTTTGATGCAAAGAAAATAGTCCAAGAAGCAATGAAAATAGCTGGAGAAATTTGCATATACACTAACGATAATATTTTAATCGAAGAACTATGACAAAGTGCTTGAAATTCATTTAACAAAGGTGGAAAGTTTACCATGGTAGTTGGATATGCTAACATATTGATTAGACTTTTTGGAATTAATTCTTTGAAAGAAAAAAGAAGTTTGGTTCGCACCCTTATAAACGAGCTCAAAAATAAATTCGAAATATCGGTAATAGAATCCGGAAGACATGATTCAAAAGACTACATGATGTTGGGTATTGCCTTTGCAACCCTATCTGAAAGTGATTGTGAAGCAAAAATGGACAGTATTGAAAGTTTCATAGAAAAAATTCATACAATTGAAGAATTTACTTACGACTTACATCATTTCTAAAACAAACTCTGTAATGGAGGCTTTCATGAAAGTACCAGATTATGAGTTGGTTTCAAAACAACTTGAAATTTTAGTAAAATTACTTGTAAATTCTGAACGCTTTGAACACATTTACGGTGTTGTAGATTTTTGTGAGCGGCTCGCAAAAAGATATAGCATGGATATGGATAAGTTGAAAGTTATGGCACTTGCACACGATCTATTCCGAGATATTGATGGTAGTAAACTGAAAAAAATGGCAAAGTGCTACGGTATAAATTTAACCACACTATTAGATAAAAAACCGATACTCTTGCATGGATTAGTAAGCGCTGAATACTTGAGAAAAAGATTCGGTGTTCAGGATACAGATATATTGTTGGGGGTTGCATATCACACCTCTGGTCATCCAGAATTTGGTATTTATTCAAAGGCACTGGTCCTTGCCGATTCACTTGAATTTACAAGATTATACGATAAGGTTAATCAACTTAGAGAACTGGCATTTTTTGATATTGATTTAGCTTTTAAGGAAGTAATAAAAAACAAAATTACATACGCTTTAAGTTTTAACCTTTATGTATTACCTGACACACTTGAAACATGGAATAAATTGGTGGAGGAGGAAGAAAAGTGAGGGTTAAGAAAAGAGTTGGTAAAAGATCTTACTTAGGTGGCAAAAAAGACGCAAACTATATAAAACCGGTTATAATCGTTCTATCCGTTTTGATATTTATTGTAGTACTTTACTTTATCATGCGTATTTTATCAATCAGAAATTCAGAAGAATTCAGTATGGACAATTTGTCAATTTATTATCTGAGTTATGAAGCTTCGTTACAACAGCAAAACACAGATAATAAAAGCAATAATCTTGGAAGATTAAATAAACTAATTATTGTCGAAGGTAAAAGAAAAATAGTCCATATTGTAAATGTTCCGATAAATCTTTTCATTTTTTCAAAAAATGTTAGTGCTCAAAGTGCAAATTCGCAGGAATTTACTACGTTATTCGCCGAACTGCTTGGTATAAAGTCAACTTACACATATAACATTACACTAAAAAAAGACTACTTAAAAAAATTAGGTGTCAAGAATGCTGAAGAAGTTGTAGAGTACCTTGGTAAGCGTGGCCTCAAATTCACAGATTACTTCTTTTTAGCAAGTCAGGTTAAATCTTTAAGACCGGAGTCAGTTATTACTGAAGCTTCCTTAGCAAAATTATACGAAAGCTTGGGCAAGTTCAGCATTAGATACTACGAGGTCCCAACATTGACAAAATTTCCAATAAAAATTAAAGTTGGAGGTAAAACATATATACGTATTTATGCAGATGAAGAAAAACTTAATGATTTAAAGAATGAATTAGTAAAGTAAGATATCTTTTCTCTAAAGGAGGGATATGCGTGACAAAAAAGCTAAGGTGGATAGTTCCTGTTCTTCTTTTTGTGAGTGTAGTTTCGTTTTGCTCTGAAATAAACGGTGGTTTTATGTACTCTTTTTCAAACAAGCTACTGTATTCTTTTGAATTTAACAGCTTATCATTAGCCAAGAATGCTCCAAACACAACAAGTGGTTTTTCTATGTTATTTCTTTCAGATCTTGAAAAACACTATATTTCCTTAGGTGGTATTGCCAAATACGATATTAAAGTTGATATTGGTACTATTTCACTTTATGGTATGGGTGGAATGCTTGTGCCGATTGTAGACTTCGGGTTTGATAAAATCACAAGCATAGTTAGAATAGGTGCAAAATATTACTTAGGTTCCGTGTTTGTAAACTCTGGACTTTTTAGCTTCTATCTTATAGACAGCACAAAAGTTGAGGGTATAGAATTCTCCGTTGGTTACACTTTTTAGTGTTCTTGTGTTTATCTGGTTTGTTCCCTTGCATTTTGGAAAAAATTTTTTAGAACTTTTCCGTATGCTTCATTATACGAACGTATGCTGTTGTATTCTGCAGTTGAAAATTTCTTCTAGGAAATGTATATTCTTTGTGTCTCGCAAAATCAAAATAAGGAGGAACAAAACATGGGTGTAAATATGAAAGGTCGCTCACTTCTTTCTCTTATGGATAACACACCCGAAGAAATTAGGTATCTTCTTGACATTGCAAAGCAAGTGAAAGCGGAAAGTAGGGCTGGTATAAGGCATCAAAGGTTTGTTGGCAAAACCCTCGCGCTGATTTTCGAAAAAAGATCAACAAGGACGAGACTTGCATTTGAAACGGCCTTTGCTGAAGAAGGCGGCCATCCAATATTCTTGTCAATTCAAGACATACAGCTTGGTGCCAAGGAGTCCGTTGAAGATACCGCAAGAGTACTTGGTAGAATGGTGGACGCTATTGAGTTTAGAGGATTTAAGCAGGAAACTGTAGAGCTCTTAGCAAAATACTCAGGCGTACCTGTTTATAATGGCTTAACAGATCTTTTCCACCCCACACAAGTATTGGCTGACTTACAGACTATAGAAGAAGAATTTGGAAAACTCAAAGGTATAAAAATGGTATTTATGGGTGATGGAAGAAACAATATGGCAAACTCACTCATGGTTGGTGCAGCAAAGATGGGAATGCACTATGTAATCTGCTCACCGGAAACACTAAGACCAGAGAAATGGTTAGTGGATGAATGCATGAAATTTGCAGCTGAGAGCGGGGCAAAAATAGAATTTACAGACAATCCAGAGGAAGCCGTTAAAGATGCTGATGTCATTTACACAGATGTGTGGGCATCAATGGGAGAAGAAGATAAAGCAGCCGAAAGAAGAAAATTACTACAGCCATATCAAGTAAACGAAGCATTGATGAAGAAAACAGGAAAACCAGAAACAATATTCATGCACTGCTTGCCAGCCGTTAAAGGCGAAGAAGTAACATTTGAAGTAATCGAAGGAAAACAATCAAGAGTTTGGGATGAAGCGGAAAATAGAAAACATACGATTAAGGCAGTTTTAATAGCTACGCTTTTGTAAAACGAATAAAAAAATACTGCGGAAAAATATTCCGCAGTATTTTTTTATTCATACGATATGCTAAAAAATGATAATGTCGATTATTATTATTATTAAATCGCCAAATTTCATTTATCTGTCCAAATACTTCTTTCTCGCTTTTTTCTGCCTTTCGCTCTATTATGTAAATCACTTCACTGTTCTCTATCATTATCTTTATTATCCCCCCTGCTACCTTTTTTATCTTCAAGGTCGTTTTTGATTGAGTTATTATTGTCACACCATTTTTATCGGGAGACAAAACATCTGCAACAACACAGCCAACAGATGTATTGTAATTTGGCATTTGACTTACAATACACTCAAGAAGTCTTTATGACTTCTCCAAAATGTAAAGATGTAAGGACAAGAATTGTGAATGAGATAAGTACTATGCTTGGACCTGGAGGTATGTTGAGGTAATATGATACAATAAAACCTACGATAGAACAAGTCATGTTAAACAACAATCCTTTATAAACAGCATGTATGAGGGATTTTGCGTTTTTCTTTGCAAAGACACCTGGAAGTACAAGAAATGCACCCATAACAACCACACCAGCTATTTTAAGTGCAGCAACTACAGCAAATGAGATGTTAATAAGTGTTAGTAGCTTTATTTTTTTCGTGTTTATTCCGTAAAATTCTGCCATTGATTCATCACTTATCCAGTAAGATATTTCGTATGTTTTGCTTGTTATAAATATTATTGTAAATATGGTTATTGCAATTAAAAAGTACAAATCGTTGACTGAAATCATCAATAGATTTCCAAAAAGATATGAAAGTAAATCGGATGTGTACTTGTTTGCTTTTGAAAATAGTACGGTACCTATGGACATAAAGACAGGTAATAGAATTCCTATAATTGTACTTTCGGATAATTTGTACGATTGGCTTATTTTGTAAGTCAGAAACGCGAATACAATTGTTGCCAATATTGCTCCAAAGAAGATGTTAAATTGAAATATTACAGCAAATGCAACACCCGCAAATATTGCATGAGCAAGTCCATCACCGATGAATTCCATTTTCTTGTAAACAATTATCGGTGAAATGAAAGAAGTGATTGCAGAAGTAAGTATGGTAGATACAAGCGAAACGCGTAGAAATTCGTACTGAATGATATCTTTTATGAATTCCATGCTATCACTCTTTCTCGATTTGTTTGCGTTCGATTTCAAAGTGATTTTCTGACCTAATCCATATATCAAACTCGCCGAAAATTTTTTTCACTTGCAAAGGTTCTATTTCCTTAGTTGGTCCATGACAATGAAGTGTTTTGTTAAGACACATGATGTTAGTACATTTTTCGAATATCATTCCTATATCATGACTTACCATGAGTATTGTTATACCTTTTTCGACTCTAAGTTCATTGAGAAGATCGTAAAATCTCGCTTTTCCCATTTCGTCTATTCCAGATTCAGGTTCGTCCAGTATCAAAACATCAGGTTTGTTGATTAGTGCCCTTGCAAGCGAGATACGCTGGTACTCACCACCGGATAGTTTACCCACAAGTTTTTCACCAAAACCTTCTAACCCAACTTTTCGAAGTAAAATATCTACTTGTTGCCGCCAGTTTTTCTCCTTCATTATTGGAAGTTTCACAAATTCGTACACAGAAAGTGGAAATTCCCTGTTAAAGGTTGAAAGCTGGGGTACATAACCAATTTTCCCGTTTATCTTTACCTCACCAGTAAATGGGATCTGCTTTAGTAAAGCTTTAATTAACGTAGTTTTACCGGCACCATTGGGACCTATAATACCAGTGAATTCACCTTTTTTAACTTCAAAAGATACGTTATTTAATACGTTTGTCTCACCCAATTTGACACTCAAGTTTTTGACTCGTATCACCCAATCCATGTTATCGTCTCACTTTCTTTGAATGGCTTCTTTAAGTACAAGATATATATTTTCGAAAAACTCTGTTATACTTTTTACTTTTGTTGAAAAACCAAGTGAATCTAATCTTTTTGGTTTTATATTCAGCTCTTTGATTATCATAGAGATTGTGGATGTATCGAATTGTGGATCGACAAAAACTCCAAGCAACCTATTTTTCTTGGCAGTTTCAATGATATCTTTTATATGTTTTATTGATGGTTGTTTTCCGTGTCCCTCTTCAATCGAAAGTGTCATTATACCATACCGTTTGAAAAGATACGCGAACGTGGGATGGTCAACAACCACAACTGTTCCATCACAACCTTTTAACAAACTATCAAACTTTCTGGAGACCTCTCTTAGTGAAGAGATAAGTTTTCGTGCGTTATTTTCATAAAATTCCTTATTGGATGAGTCAACTTTAGATACGCTCTCGGTTATTGTTGGTACAATGTATTTTATCAAAAAGTCCAACGATAACCATACGTGTGGATTGTATTTACCTTCACTGGCTTTACCTTCAAAAAGCTCTGTAACCGGGATTTGCTCACCTAAGTAAATCACGCGTTTGTGGTTTTTCAAATACCTGTTATCAAGTTCTAATCCGTTTGCTAATATCAACGATGCATTTGATAAAATTTTAACATCATTAACTGTCGGGCTATAGTCATGAGGGTCAACTGCCGACTTAATAAGCAAGATAACATTTAGTTTGTCTTGTACAAGTTCTTTTGTTATTAGATAATATGGATTTAACGTTGTAACAATGTCCTTTGGAAATACAAGAATACATCCAAATAACAAAAATGCCAGAAAAATACTTTTCATTTTTGCTCCTCCCTTTGGCAATTTTTGCAGATGCCTGAAAAAAAGACAAGATGTTCAGTTATTTTGAACCCCATGTTGTCTTCTATGTACTGCTCGTAAGGCTGTATAAAGCAGGCGTTTAGCGTAAAAAGCTTCTTGCATTTAATACATTGAAAAAAGTGTTGATGCACTTCGGTTGAGTAATAGTACTTGAAATCATTGATAACGATATATTTTATTCGACCTTCTTTTTGAAGGTAGTCTAATGCTCTGTAAACCGTTGTTAAACTAATATTTTTTAACAAGCTTGATATATCGTAAGCACTAAGCGGGACTTTAGAGTTAAAAATAGTCTCGTAAATTCGCTGTCTGTTTTTTGTTAGCTTCACAATTTTGTTTCACTCCTTATATAGAAATTTGCAAACGATTTTCATTTGCAAATATATCATGTGCAGCAGGAAAAGTCAATAGAGTAAAAAATAAATAAAAAAGGTAGGTTGGCACCTACCTTTTGTTTCTTTATACAATTGTGTATTTTGAAACCGAAGTTTATGTTTTTCTGTTTAGTACATTACAATTTATTGCGTGTTTTGTCTTTTATGAAGTTTTGGACCGATCTATCCCATGTACGCTCGCCTTCCTTTGAAAAGAAACAGCCAGGAATTTCCCCATGACTCCGGTGGTACGCTACGCATTCACAACATTTTCCTCTCTTGTCGCAGGACATGTAGGTACACGTACAACTTTGAATGTTTCTTTGAATAGATGGACAAGTCACCATGTTTATACCTCCTTTCTTAGCTTTAAGAGCTCGGATTCTGGTAATATTTTACACTATTTTCTAGTTTTTCGCAATTTTCTACCTTACAGCAAGTAGATTTCAACCAAAAGAACTTAAAGGATCTTCTAACATAGCATAAATAGTAGAAGTTTGGCGATTGTGATATAATTGTTTCGGATCTGAAAATCAGTTTGAACCGAGGTGTTAGTAGTGAAAACATTGCCTATAGGGATAAGTGATTTTGGGAAGATAAAAGAAAAAGGGTGCATATATGTAGACAAGACAAGGTATGTGTATGAAATGATAAGAAACAGTGAATATGTATTCCTGTCTCGTCCGAGGAGGTTTGGGAAGAGTTTACTTGTGAGCGTACTTGAATGTTTGTTTAAAGGAGAGAAAGAACTATTTATTGACACATGGATATATGAGAAATGGAACTGGGAAAGCTTTCCTGTGGTTAGATTGGATATGAACAGACTGAACACAGAAGATACTGATTTATTTAAACAATCGCTTGATGATGAAATTTGTTTCCTTGCACAGAAATATAATATCAGTTTGAAAAGAAATACATATGATGGAAGATTTTCAGAGTTGATTGAAGAGTTGTATTATAAATACAACAAACAAGTGGTATTATTGATAGACGAATACGAAAAGCCAATACTTGATCACATATCAGACAAAGATAAAGCCAAACA